>JBNKLQ010000151.1:0-14563 GCA_050292445.1 Promineifilaceae bacterium (SeqCode)
GGAATGTTAGAAACAATCAGGTCAAAGTCACGCTCTGTGACGGCATCGTAACCCAGACTGCCGTAAATTTGCACGTTATGTAAATTATTGAGCGTTGCATTTTGTTGGGCAAAATCCACTGCCAGGGCGTCTCGATCCACCAAATGGATGGTGCGGCGTTTGTCCAGCTTGGCCAGCGTTAATCCCAGCGGGCCATAACCACAGCCCACATCCAGCACCCGATGGGCGTTCCCCAGAGGCAGCTTGCCCATCGTGCGCAGCAAAAATCGCGTGCCAGCATCTATCTCATAGCTGCTAAACAGCTCCTGCGAGACGCGAAATTGCAGCGTTTTGTCATCATGCTTGAAGGTGAGGTTTTTTTTGAAGTAACTTTTTTGCATAGCAGGTATGAAATTGAGGTTCTTCACTCAATAGTGTCTTCGACAAACTTCTAAAGCAAAAACTGTCATGCCTGTGAAGGCAGGCATCCAGGAGTATATACCCAAAATCTTATGGATTCCCGCATTTGCGGGAATGACATGCCAGGGGTACAAATGATGTTTAGACCCCCTGAATTATGAAGACCTGGGATAATCAAAGATTGCGCAGATTGAATAGATTTTGATTTTATCTGTTAAATCTGTGTAATCGGCTGATAAAGAATCCTGTGTTTTGGCTTATTCAGGTCAGATAATTGCAGTGCTTTAATTACTGCTCAATAGTTTCCGCACCCGGTGCACATCCGCCTGGATTTCGGCCTTGAGCGCGTCCAGGCCAGAGAATTTCATTTCGGGGCGGATGCGTGTTATGAACTCTAGCTGGAGCGTACGGCCGTAAATATCCGCATCAAAATCCAACAGATGGGCCTCTACCGTAAGTGCCGCCCCATTGACAGTGGGACGCACGCCGACGTTGGTGGCGGCCACATGGCGCACATCATCCAGCCAGGCATAGGTGGCGTAAACGCCGTTGTCGGGCAGCAGCTGCTCTACCCAATAGTCCAGGTTGGCCGTGGGGAAGCCGATGGTGCGGCCCATTTTTTGCCCTTCTACCACGGTGCCGCTGACGCGATACGGCCGTCCCAAACAGCCATTGACTTCGGCAATATCCCCCTCCAGCAAGCTGCGCCGGGTGCGGCTGCTGCTGACGCGCTCACCCTGCCACATTACCATCGCCTCAACCTGCTTCACGGTGTACCCTTTTTCAATGCCCAACTGGCGCAGAAATGGAATGTCACCTTCACGTTTATAACCCAAAGCAAAATTGCCGCCCCACAGCTGGCGCATGTCCAAATGATGGCATAAATCGTCCACAAAAGTAGCGGCGCGCGTATGGCGCACCGTTTCATTAAAGGGATGGGTGATGATAAGATCAATGCCCAAGCTGGCCAGCAGCCTGACGCGCTCATCCAGCGTGGTTAAATAATATGGCTCGGTGAGCTGCTGAATGACCCGTTTGGGATGAGGAAAAAAGGTGAGAACGGCCGTACGCGCCTCTGCTTTTTGCGCCGCCGTTATCATCTTTTGCAGCACCGCCTGGTGACCCAGATGGACGCCATCAAACGAGCCGACTGCGACGAAAGTAGGTTGGCGTTCAGTGACTTCAGAAAGTTGTTCGACACGGGTTGCAGATTGAATCATGAGGCGAATTGTATCAAATTGATCAGGGAACGGCAGGGAACATTTTTCGGGCCAGCCACTGCTCGTCCTCAGCGGTGATGATGCCTAAAAATTGATTGTCTGGCCCATAGGCGCGAGCCAACTCTGCTGAAGTGGAATCGGTTATGGAAATGGGTTTGCCTTGCATAATGGCCGCAGCGGCCGTTTCTGGCAAATCGACGCGGGGCAGGTGACGCACGGCCGTATCCGGTGGCAATAAATAGTTTGTGATGTTTTCTGGCGAAAGAATGTCCAGGGGGACGGCCGTTTCCACCCCAAAATCACCCACTGCCAGCCGCCGCAGCGCGCTGAGATGCCCGCCACAGTCCAGCGCTTCGCCTAAATCATGCCCCAGCGAACGGATGTAGGTGCCAGACGAACATTCAACCCGCAGCGAAAGATAAGGCGGGTCCCATTTCTGCAAGATTAGTTCGTGAATGGTGACGGGGCGAAACGGCCGTTCTACATCTTTTTTGCCTTGGCGGGCCAGTTTGTACAAGGGTTGGCCCCCTTGCTTGATGGCCGAGTAAAGTGGCGGCTGCTGTTGGATGTCGCCACGAAACGGTTCAAGGGCAGCCTGGATTTGGTTGAGGGTGAGGTGGGTGAACGGCCGTTCAGCCACAATGTCTCCCTCTGCATCATACGTTGTGGTGGTCTGGCCCAAGCGTACGGTTGTTTCATACACTTTGTCGTGCCCTACCAAATATTCAATCAGGCGCGTAGCACGTCCCAGACAAAGCAGCAAAACACCTGTTGCTAATGGGTCGAGTGTGCCTGCGTGCCCTACCCGGCGTAGGCTAGCCACACGCCGTATGCGGTTGACCACATCATGGGAAGTGATCCCCAGTGGTTTGTCGACGCATAGAACGCCACCTAAATCATTCATCATGTAACCAATCAGTTGGATTAATCTTCGGAGAAGCCGGCCTGCTGTTGACGGATGGTTTCTTTACCCATCGCCACCACCAACGCTTCTGCTTTGTCCAGCGGACCCTCTAGCGAGCAGCCTGCGGCCAACGGATGGCCGCCGCCCCCTAGATTGAGCGCCAGTTCAGAAACGCTGTAGGGTGGGTTGCAGCGGAATCCCACGCGCACCGTGCCATCGGCCATTTCCAGCAAAACGGCGCTGATGGCCGCCCGGTTGACGTTGCCCAGGAAGTTTACCAGGCCGCCCGTGCTGGTGTTGTTATAGCCAATCGCTTCGCGCTGGGTATTGTTGATCTTGGTCCAAATGAGACCATCTTCCAGCCGCATATTGCTGAGGCCCAGTTGCCACAACTGAGCAGTTGAGTACGGGTGACTGCTCAGTCCTCGCGCGGTGATGAGGGGCAAATCTGCGCCTGCGTCTACCAGCTCGCTGGCAATGCGCAGCGTTTTGGCCGTGACGCCCACGGTGCGAAACCCCAGCGTGTCGGTGACAACGCCAGTAAGCAAACACATGGCCAGGTCTGTGGTGATGGTTACCCCGATGGCGCGGAACAGATCGTACAAAATCTCTGTCGCGGACACGGCTTCAGGCACAACGAGCTGGATGTCGCCAAAGTAGGTGTTGGTGACGTGGTGGTCGATATTGATGATGGTGGGAACGGCCGTAGGCAGTGTGGCAAATGATTGACCCATTCGGGTTTCATCACCGCAATCGACGGCAATGAGCAGGTCGTAGCTTGTCAGGCGGTTTTCGTTGGGGGGCTTCACTTGTCGGGCCATGGGTAAATAGCTGAACCGTTCAGGCAAGCCATCGTCACAAAGTAGGGTGGCTTGTTTGCCCAGTTGCCGCAAGGCAACACCCATCGCGGTGATTGAACCGAGAGCATCCCCATCTGGCCCCACATGGGTGATAACCAATATTTTTTCTGCCTGTTGAACGGCCGTTAAAATCGCTTGTTCTATTTGGTGCAATGAAAATCCCTTTTATTGTGCAGCCGTTACTCAGACAGATTGTCCTCGGCTGGAGGCGCATCTTCGGCAGGCGCATCTTCGGCGGGTGGAATATCCAACTTTTCCAAAATAGATTCAACTTCTTGCATGTGCGCCAGGGTTGAGTCCCAGTGGAAATGCAGCTGGGGCACTTTGCGCAGGCGCACCCGGCCAGCTAACTCACGCCGGAGAAAACCTTCAGCACTGCTTAGCGCTTTCATCACATCATCCTGACGGGATTCATCACCCAGTGCACTTACGTAGATGTCAGCATGTTCTAACTCACGGTCAATTTTCACATCCGTGACGGTGAGACCGTGCAGGCGCGGATCGCTTAGTTCGCGCAAAAACAGTTCGCTGAACACAATGCGTAGCTGTTCGGCCGTTCTCTGCTGCCGGATTTTACTCATTTTCTACCCGCTCGGTTACGTAAAACTCAATGATGTCGCCAGGTTTATAATCACTCCAACCTTCCAGGCTAACGCCAAATTCAAACCCGGTGCGTACTTCACGTACATTGTCCTGATGGTGCTTTAAGCTGCTCACTTTGCCATCAAAAACGAGCGAGTTTTGGCGGACAAGGCGGGCTTTAGCGTTGCGTCGCGCTTCGCCGGTACGCATGTAAGAGCCGGCAATGGCTCCCACGCTACGAATACGGAAGACTTCTCGCACCTCGGCACGGCCAATAACCCGGTCAGCATAAACAGGTGCCAACATACCCTTCATTGCTTTTTCCACATCTTCAAATAGCTTGTAGATGATGCTGTAGGTGTTGATCTGCACTTGCTCGCTGTTGGCCGCGTTGCGGGCAATGGGGTCGGCATCCACATTAAAGCCCAGAATAACTGCATCTGAAGCGGAAGCCAGCATGACATCAAATTCGGTGATGTTGCCCGTGCTGGAGAGCAAAATTTCCAGCGTTACTTCTTCGTTATTGTCGCCAATTTTCTTCAGGCTGTTCACGATTGGCTCCAGGGAGCCTTGCACATCGGCCTTAACGATGAGGTTGAGCGTTTTGCTTTCACCTTCTTGCAGCCGGTTGAAGAAATCTTCCAGGCTTACTTTACGGCCAGCGGCAATTTCGCCGGTGCGGCCCTGCTCTTCCAATTCGGCCACGATTTTGCGGGCTTCTTTTTCAGATTTGACGACGGTGAACTGATCGCCAGCCTGGGGCATACCGTTTAGACCAGCGACCGCAACCGGGGTGGAGGGCCCAGCCGATTTGATCGTTTTGCCCAGGAAATCGAACATGGCTTTGATACGGCCGTAATGTTCACCAATTAACAACGTATCTCCATGTTTTAGGGTGCCGTTTTGTACCAGAACCGTAGCCATGATGCCGCGACCGCGTTCGACGCGCGCTTCTAGCACCGTACCGGTGGCTGTTGTATTGGGATTGGCGCGCGGTTTAATATCCTCCGCTACCAGCAAAATACCTTCCAGCAAATCATCAATGCCCAACTTTTCTTTGGCCGAAACAGGCACCACCATCGTGTCGCCATCCCATTCATCTGGCACCAAGTCGATTTCGCTGAGCTGTTGGTACACCTTGTTGGGATTGGCCGAGGGCAGATCGATCTTGTTCATGGCCACGATGATCGGCACACGAGCGGCGCGGGCATGGTCTGCGGCCTCACGGGTTTGGGGCATCACGCCATCGTCTGCGGCGACGACCAAAATGGCAATATCGGTCGCCTGGGCCCCACGGGCGCGCATGGCGGTAAACGCCTCATGGCCAGGCGTATCTAAAAAGGTGATAAGCTGACCGCTTTTTTCTGCCTGGTAAGCACCGATGTGCTGGGTAATGCCACCTGCTTCACCTTCTTGCACTTTGGCTTCACGGATGACATCCAGCAGCGAAGTTTTGCCATGATCGACGTGGCCCAGCATGGTGATAACCGGAGGACGCGATTGAAGATCGGCTTCTTTTTCGCTGGCCAACACCTGCCGCCACTTGGGCTGTTCGGCCACATCAACTTCTTCTTCGACCTCTTCCACGGTGTCGGAGACGACTTCGTACCCCATCTCCTCGGCCACGATGGCGGCGGTATCGTAGTCGATCTCCTGATTGATGTTGGCCATAATGCCGTTGTTCATCAATTCTTTAATGACATTGATGGGGCTGACCTCCATCAGTTCAGACAGTTCGCGAACTGATATGAAGCTTGGTAATTGAATTGGAGTTTTTGTCGTCGTCATATTTCTCTTGTCCTCTGCAAAAACTGGTGCCTTTGCTGCCAGTTTTTAATTCTAGAAAGGCTACAAATGTTTTGTGCCCTGTATGGCGTAACGGATACGTGTCAGTGAGACGCTGCCTCAGGCTGTTCTGCTGGCCGATGTGTCGCAATAGCGGCCAGGTCATCCGATGTGACACTGGTTTTTAGGGCCTGGTTTAGCAAACGGCCGTTTGCCAATACTTTATCCCAACAGGTCACTTGATCACATAGGTAAGCGCCACGGCCGTTTTGCTTGCCTGTTGGATCAACCAGAACTGTGCCTTCTGGTGTACGCACCAGCCGGGTAAGCTGTTGTTTGTCACGTTTTTCCCGACAGACAAAACAGGTGCGTTGTGGCACATGTCTGGGCCGGGCCGGATTCTTTTTTTTGCTCATTTGTCTTTTTGCTACGTGGAGAAAAGAAAGTTTTCAAAAATAGAAGGTCATATTTGAGCTTTCTTTTCTCCTGAAAGTAAACCGTTTTGAGACTTGGGTTTTCCGAAATATTTTTCGGTTTACTTAAAATCACGAAGCCACGCAGGGCAGATACGGCCGTTCCCTGCGTGGCTCATTTACAAAAATTGTTCAGGTACAGTGTTGTTTAGGGAGAACATAGTCAAATAACAACCATACTCCACTGCTTAATGTTTACATCACTGTCTCCAGCAAGCTACAATTGACATTTAGCTTGACAGTCATCTGATTTTTATAGGGTGACTGCTGCTATTAAAGATCCTCAATATCGTACTCTTCCCACTCGGGACGGCGTCGGCTGCCTTTGCGCTTACGCTTCACGACAACCTCACCAGATTCCTCATCAAGCACCAACTGCTTGCCCTTGCGCCCACGCCGCCGGTCTTCTTCCGATTCCACCGCAGGTGTAGAGGCTGGCCGGGCAATAACCACAGCAGGCTTTTCTTTTTCCTTTTTCTTTTCTTTTTTGACCGGTGCTGGCTCAACAAGTGACTGTGACAAATCGTCGATGACAGGTATAGCTTCTTCCTCATCTTCTTCGATTGCTTCAGCCTCGGCTTCAGGTTCCTCAACCTCAGCCACAGCTTCTTCTTCGGCCTCCGCTTCTTCAGCCACAGCTTCTTCGACTTCCGCTTCGGCCTCAACTTCAGCTTCAGCCACAGCTTCCTCAGCTTCGGCTGTCACTTCTTCTTCGGCGACTTCCGCTTCTTCTGCTTCTGGCTCTTCTACCTCTATCCAACCGTCAAAGTTATCTAAGTGTTCTTGCACCGTTTCCAGGGCAACATCACCCAACCCTTTGATTTCCAGGAATGCTTCCTCCCCAGTTGAGAGAAGCATCATCAGTGCGCCAACGGTTTCAATTTCAGCATCCAGGAGCAGGTTGTGGATACGGCCTGGCAGATCCAGTTCTTCCAGGTCCAGCTCCCAGGCTTGTTCCGGAATGGACTTGCGAGCTTCGACGCGGGCTTTGCGCTCTTCTTCAAAGATAGCAGCTCGGGCAGCAATAATCTTGCCCTCAACGCCACCCACCAGCCGGTCCAGGTTGTAATAATCTTCGGAGGTGATGGGGCGGCCAGCTTCTTTCTTGGCCAACACTTGCTTGGCAGAGTCAATGAGCTTTTCATTGCCCACAACGGCCTCATCGGCTGCGGGGTGATCCAGGTTGTTCAGCGATTCAGTGGCGGCTTCGGTCAAGCTCTTGATGTCAATGCGCCAGCCGGTGAGCTTGGCACCCAGCCGGGCATTTTGCCCTTCGCGGCCAATCGCCAGTGATAATTGATCATCTGGGACGATGACAACGGCCGTTTTCCCATCGGCAAAGCTTTCTTCTAAAAAGACGTGGGAGACGCGTGCCGGGCTGAGCGCCTTGGCAATAAACGTGTGCTGATTGGAATCCCACTCAATCACGTCGATCTTTTCATCGTTTAGCTCGCGCACAATGCTCTGGATACGAACACCACGCATACCCACACAGGCCCCAACGGGGTCTACGCCGGGCTGCAAAGCCAGCACAGCCACTTTGGAGCGCTGTCCTGCTTCACGAGCAATGCTTTTAATCTCCACCTGGCCATTATAAATTTCCGGCACTTCCAACTCTAGCAGGCGGCGCAGCAAATTACGATGGTTCCGGCTCACAAAAATTTGTGGGCCACGGTTGGTGCGGCGCACTTCTAAAACATAAACGCGAATTTTGTCATGTGCCCGGTAGCGCTCCCCTGGCACCTGTTGGCTCTTGGGTAAGATCGCTTCCGTACGGCCCAGACCAATGGTGAGATGCTGCCCGCTGACGCTTTGCACCGTACCGTTAACCAGCTCACCCTCGCGGCCAGAAAAATCTTCGTACAGCTGCTCGCGTTCAGCTTCGCGGACGCGCTGCAGCAATACTTGCTTGGCCGTTTGGGCGGCAATGCGGCCAAAGCTAGTGGTGGTACTGTCTACCATCACCAAGTCGCCATATTCAGCTTCGGTGTGCCCTTCACGTTTGGCTTGTTCCAGCAGGACCTCGGTGCGATTATCGAAAATTGAATCTACCACCTCTTTTTCTGTATAGATGGTAGGTTCGCCCGTGCGGGGGTCGATATCGACCGATACTTTTTGCTGGGCACTGATGTTGGTATCACGCCGGTAGGCAGAAACGAGCGCTGTTTTGAGCGCCTCGAAAACTTCGTCTTTAGGCAACCCGCGCTGTTCGCAGATTTCGTTAAAAGCTAAGATAAATTCGCTTTTCATAGAGCAAAAACCTTATGTTTAGTTACTTATTCCTCGGGAATTCCTCAATACTATTGCGTAAGGAAAACTCTCTTGCTTTAATTGATCAATCGAGCCAAGAAACAAAAAAAGTGGGGAGTACCCACTTTCCGCGTCGTGCTCGTCAAATGTGCCAGAAGTATAGCATGAGTTTTTCCAGTTGGCAAAGTATATTTGGAGAAAAATGAGCAAATTTTCAGGAGTAGTTGACCAAATCGACCGGACTTCGCCATGAGCGGCTGTGTTGCATACAATTGGAGGATGGACTCACATTGGTTGGAGAAACGGCCGTCTGACGTGCCGTTGGTTGTCTTAGATACAGAAACCACAGGATTGTACCCAGGGTTGGGGCATCGCGTGGTGGAAATTGGGGCCGTGCGCCTGGAAAACTGGCGTGAGGTGGGGCAAATAAGCACCTTGCTTCAGCCGGGACGCAAAATGGATCCCAAAGCCAGCAGCGTCAACGGCATCACCGATGCCGATTTGGTAGGCCAACCAACGTTTAGCGAGGTGGCAGATGATTTGCTGGCACTGCTGGATGGTGCCGTCCTGGTGGCCCACAATGCTGAATTTGATGCCGGTTTTTTAGGGCAGGAGCTGATCGTTCACGGACTAAAAGCAGAAGGTAAAGCTCACTCATTGGCCAATCCCTGGCTGTGTACATTGCAGCTGGCGCGTCGTCACTTTCATTTTGGGCGCAACAATTTGAGCCATATTGCGCGTCATTTGGGTGTGCGTATGGGGCAGGCGCACCGTGCCCTGAGCGATGTGTACATGACGGCCGAAATTTTTAAGCGTATGGCGCGGTCCTTGCAGCAGCGCAAGCTGGAAACGGTGAATGATTTGCTTCACGCCCAGGGCTTACCAATTTATGCTCCTCCGCCTATTAGCTTAAATTTGCCGCCGGTTGTAGATGATGCGTTGGCAAACGGCCGTAACGTTCGCATTCTCTACCTGGGACAAAGAGGCGAATCGAACCGTGAGATAACGCCGCTGTACCCCAGCCAGCATCGCGGCGTGACCTATTTGGTAGCTTACTGTCATCAGGCCAAAGATCAACGAACCTTCCGGCTGGATCGGATTTTTAGTGCGAAGCTACTTTAGTAACGCATTCTACGTAATGTAGGCTTCAAGAGCTGATTTTAGATTCTTGGACTCTTCTCGGTACTTAAGGAGCTTCGGCTATGTTTCCAGCATCACTTCCTTCTTTAACCGATTCGCGAAACGGCCGTATCCTGCTGTTTGGCTTCCTCTACTTTACCCAGGGGGCCATTGCCGCCTACGTTCTCATCTTCAATAATTTGTATTTACGCGCTTTTGGTGCAGCTGCCTGGCAGCTTTCGCTGCTCAATGGCCTGTTAATCGTGCCGTTCATTCTAAAAATTGGTATTGGTGTGCTAAGTGATAAGGTTTTGTTGCGGTTGCCTTTCTTTGGGGCGGGGCACCGACGGCCGTATATCAGTCTCGGACTGTTGCTTATTTCCATTGGTGGGATTGCCGCTGCTTTTGTGCCGCCAGTAGAGATGTATCCCCTGTTTGTGCTGATGGCCCTGTTTATTGCGTTGGGACTGGCTTTGTACGATACGGTGGCAGATGGTTACGCTATCGATGTAACGCCAGCGGAGGAACAGGGACAAATTCAGGGTGTGATGGTCGTTGGGCGAGCGTTGGGGGTGGTGATTTTGGCTTCGATTTACGGCCGTATCATTGCCGCGTTTGGCTGGACGGTCATTTTTGTGGCTGTTGCCTTGCTGACGCTCACGCCGCAAATTTTGCTGCGTTTTACCCATGAACCGAAAGAGCGCACCCAATCCCAGGCGTTTAGTTGGGAAGCGCTGCGCAGCCTGTGGCGGCCCGATATTTTTCGCTTTAGCCTGTATGCCATTGTCTATTCTGTGGCCATTTATGGGGCCAATGCTATTGTTGCCCTGTTTGCTAATGAAGGATTGGGGCAATCTTTAGTGGCCGTGGGGGATGTGGCTGCCTTGGGTGGCGTGGGCATGGTGTTTGGTGGCGCGCTGGCCACCTTCTTGATTCGTCGCCCCCATATTTCTATTTGGCAGCAGGGCATGTGGACGGCAGCGGCCGTTTTCACCATTTTGTTATTGATGGCTTTGGTCGCCACCAAAAATAACATCATGATCATGTTTGTGCTGTGGGGTGTTTGTTTGTCAGCCTCGGAATTGATTTACATAACGTTAGCGATGGCCAAAGCCGACCGGCGCATGGGGGCGGGTCAGTTCGCCATCTTTATGGCCATTTCTAACATTGGCGTGGGCCTGGGGCAATCCGCTTCCACCAGTCTGATTGATACCGTTGATTTTCGCTGGATTTTTGTGGGGTTGGCCTTTGTGAGCCTGTTGTCTTTTCCCCTATTGGCGATGATGCGCCAGGATGATAAGCGAGATCCGAATCCCTTGTTAACGGCCGTTTCTGGCAGTTAACATAATCGCTCGCCGGTAAATATTCCCTCTCTTCACCTGCAAAGCTAAAAACGTGTTCAATTGAAATTGCCACTTACCGGACTTGGCGGCTGAATGCTGTCTGGCTTTTGGTTGAGCAAATTTCCCCTGGGACGTTTTGGGGGATGGTGGGGGGACGGCCGTTCTCTATAGTGTCAACCATCAGATAGCTAAACTGCACTGACCAAATCAAGCCACAGCCACTGACCTTGGATAGATTACAGCCAACGCGGTTGGTGCCATAGTTAGAAGACGGATGAACAGGGATTGGATACTTGTTCAGCTATCTCAATCAGATTCCGATTTTACCGGAGGTAAACAACATGTTGACATCAACTTATCCTGTACACACCCAAAATGGTATGCTTGTTTCTAAGCGCCACTCATTGACGATGGCTTTAGGGAATGGCTTGGCTGGCCAAACGGCCGTTACCCTGCGTCCCGTCACGCCTGCCGATCTGGATTTGTTGGTCGATTTACACGGCCGTCTTTCAGATGAAAGTTTGTTCAAGCGCTTCTTGCGCACCTATCGGCCCACCGTGCGCGATATTGCCTTCATTGTGAATTTGCCCAAAAGCCAGGGTGCGGCGGTCATGGCAACGGTCACCAGCCGCCAGCGAGAAGTGGCCATTGGGTTGGGCTACTACGTTATTGAAGACGCTGCCCATCCTGTTACCGCTGAGCCTGCTTTTGTAGTGGATGATTGGTATCAGGGGCAGGGGATTGGTACGCATCTGTTTGAAGCGCTGCGCCAAACGGCCGTAGCAAACCAAATTAAATCATTTAACGCCATCATGCATCCAGCCAATAACAGCATGATGCGCATTTTTCAACGGTCTGGCCTGCCGCTGCGGCAATGCCGTGGCTATGGCGAACGAGAGGTGCATATCCGGCTGGAAATGGGAGCACAAGAATGATAGAGTCAATAGAAATGACCCCTAAGCAAATCGATTTGGTGCAAACCACGTTTCATCAAGTAGCAGCCAACGCGGAAGAGGCAGCGGAACGATTTTATGCACGTTTGTTTGCTTTAGAGCCTGAATTACAGTTGTTATTTCCCCCTGAAATGCACCATCAAGGGGATAAGTTTATGGCAACCCTGGCGATTATGATCTTTAGTCTGGAGTGGTCAGGCGAGGCCCCGCCATTCATCCATCACCTTGGTCTACGGCATAATCATCACGGAATTCCCCACTCAGCTTATGCGGTTGCCGGGCAAGCCTTATTGCAAATGTTAGAGGAGATGTTAGGTCCAGCGTTTACGTCTGACGTGGGGCAAGCCTGGAAAAAACTGTTTGAGCGACTGGCCAATGCCATGAAAATGGGTGAGCATAAGGCATCAGCCAAGAACCAGGATGTGCCAGAACCTGAAAACGCAGACATTACAGATCTGAAAATTTGATGTATTTAGATCATTGAAGCAGCTGTTTGACAATTTCAGCGAGCGAAAGGGATTCAGCCGATTGTTTTGCTTCGGTTACTATTTCCTCTGGCAATTCGGTCAGCAAATCATCAACCATGGGCCGATAACTATCGATATCTATTTGACGCGCTTCTCCCTGATTTTGCACGAAAAGCAAAATAGCCAACGCTTGTGTCAACTCCCCTTGCTGTGCAATAGCCTTAGCATAGGCAGAGACAATTGAGAGCCCATCCGGGATTGTTTGCGCAGCCCAGCTTATTTCTAGACCAGATTTCAATGTCCGTTTAGCTTGCAATATATCACCCATTGCCAGGTAGGTCAGACCCAGATTTTTTAACTGGGAGGCCGTGATTCGTCTGTCGCCTAATTTTTTAGACACAGCAACGCTTTGTTTCAAATAGCGTTCTGACTTTTCGTAATCCCCCATGGCGCGGGAAGTGCCGCCAATAGCCCCCATACTCTCCATTACCATCCGCTCATAATCCGCTTCTTGGGCGCGGGCCATGCCTTTTTCGTAGCTGGCCAAGGCCAGTTTGTGTTCTCCTTGCCTGGAGTACACCGTGCCAATGTTGTGCAGCACCATCGCCATTCCCGGAGCAAAGCCTTGAGCACGGAACAGTGCCAGAGACTCCTGGTAACGGGCATGGGCTGCATCGTAATCACCCTCATCTACGGCCACAACGCCTAGCACTTTAAGGGCATCTGCTTCAACGTAGTAATCATTTGATTTGGTCGCATAATCCAGGGCGATGCGCAGTTGTTTTTCTGCCAACTCGCGCTGCCCACGCAGGATGCTGGCTTTGGCCCAGCAGTTGTAGGCAAATCCCAGCAGTGGTTCATCATTAATTTCCTCCAGCCAGGGAATTGCTTTTTCCAGATAGTGGTCAACCTTCTGGTAGTTGCCTAAACCAACGTCGAAAAATGCTGCTTTGGTCTGCAAATTAGCGATGGCTGTTTTGTAGGCGCTGACTACGGCCGTATCGCTAATAGGTTGGTTGGCGACGGCCGTTTCCAGCTTTTGTATTGTCTCGGCATACAGGTCACGCGCTGTGGCCAGCGGCCCCTGGATGTAATAATAAAATTGCCAGGCAGAGATAAATGGTTGCAACAAAGCCAAATTCTCAACCGCAGGTGGCTGCTCGGTTACCATCGCCAGCAACCAGGTCCAGGCTTGGGTTAAATTACCATGCTCTTTTGCGATCAGGTCGCAGGCTTCCTTGTATCCCGAACGTTGGATAATTGGCACTTGCTGGGTCATAAACGAAGCAAAAAAAGTGACAAATTTCTGCTGCAGCAGCGTGCGCTCATCCGCAGAGAGATGTTCTAGGGCGTATTGGCGCAGCAGTTCGTGCATCTGGTACCGTTGCTGCTCACCGGTGGCAACCAGGGAACGGTTCATAAGCTGGCGGAGCACCCGCAAATTGGCACCACAAATGGTTTGGGCTGCTTCGCGGGTGAAACCGCCACCAAACAAGGCCAGCTTAGGCAAAACGGCCGCTTCCTGTGGCGACAACCGTTTCCATGAAGAATCAAAAACAGCACGGATACTGCGCTGTCGTGTTGGCAAATCCTGTAAATCAGTTTCCAAAAAGTCCAGGCTTTGCTCAATTTCATTCCCGATTTCGGCAAAGGAGAGCATGTTGGCCCAGCTGGCGGCCAGAACCAAAGCCAGCGGCATTCCCTGGACCAAATGGCAAATTCGCACCACGTCTGGCCATTCTTCAGGTTGCGTGTCCACATCTGGCCGCACCAGCTTAACCTGCTGTAAAAAGAGGGTGACGGCACTGTGAGAGCGGCTGGAAACGGCCGTTGCCTCCTGGGGAACCTCCAAACCGTGCAGCAAATAGACTTGCTCACCAACGAGCTGTAAGCGCTCTCGCGAACTGGCCAAAATTTTGATATCCGGGGCAGCTTGCAGCAGCTCAACGAGCAGTGGTACGCCGCTGAGTAAATGTTCAAAGTTATCCAGCACCAAAAGCAGTTGCCTGGGGGCCAACGCTCGCAGCAGTTGCTGGAACGGCACATCCGAACCGGACAGGCGAATGGACAGCACTTCGGCAATAGCGATAGGCACTTCCTCCGCCGTGGTGAGCGACGCCAGCGGCACAAAATAAGCACCGTCAGCAAATTGGGTTTGCGCCTGCTCTGCTGCGGCCAGCGCCAGGCGTGTTTTGCCGCTGCCGCCTG
>JBNKLQ010000152.1:0-14301 GCA_050292445.1 Promineifilaceae bacterium (SeqCode)
AGGACATATCGTCCGCATCAGCGGCGGTGACCTCAGCTACGACTCTATTGATTACAACAGCATCTTCGCCATTGGCATGATGCTATTTTTGATGACACTGGGCCTAAACGTGCTCAGCCGCCGCTTTGTCAACCGCTTCCGCGAGGTTTACGAATGAGCCAAAACATCACCCATTACCCGGAAGGAGAAGCGCTGAACAAGCATGTTACCGGGCGGCACCGTCGTGGCACGACCTGGCAGCTTCTGTTTCAAATCTCCACCATCGTTGGCATTATTGCCCTGGTTGCCCTTCTCTACAACATTACCAACCAGGCGTTTGGCATTGTGGCCATCCAAAACAAGGTGGAGCCAGACAGCCTGGTCTTGGCAGTTGAAGAGGAGCGACTGCTCACCGCAGAAAATACAATTACCAGTGAGGACGATAACGAGCTGGTTACTGGAATTGCCACAGACAATAGCAGTATTGGTTTTTTTGGCTATGCCTATTTCAAGGAGAACAGCAATCAGCTTAAGCTGTTAACGGTGGACGGGGTGGCACCTACGGCCGTTTCCGTTGAAAGCGGCGACTATCCCCTGGCCAGACCGCTGTACCTCTACACCACCGCAGACATCCTGGCCGAAAATCAAGCGGCCAGTATCTATCTCAACTACTATTTGACGCACATCAACGAAGAAATTGAAAGCGTGGGCTACTTTCCAGCCAGCAATGAACAATTAAGCGAAGCTCGCGCCGCCTGGATTGCAGCCAGCGGTTTTGATTTGCAGCCAGGCCAATGGGCCAGCGTCAATCCCGAAGGCATCAGCGGTAGCTTTAACGTGGTGGGCAGCTCAACCATCTTCCCCGTGAATGAGCGCATGGCCGAACAAATTACCGCCGAGGGCTTTGCCGCCAACATCAATTTGCAAAGCGTGGGCAGCACCGCTGGTCTACGTGCCTTTTGTGAAGATGGCACCGCTCAGATTGCTGCCGCCAGCCGCCCCATCACCCCTGGTGAATTTGAAACATGCCGCGAAAACGGCCGTAATCCCATTGAAATTCGCGTGGGTACCGATGCGCTGGCCATTGTTACCAGCAGCGCCAACGATTTTATGGATGATGTCTCTCTGGCCCAGTTGCGCGGTATTTTTACCACAGCAGCAAGTTGGTCTGAGGTGGATGCGGGTTGGCCGGATACGGCCGTTGCCCGTTACATTCCCGGAGCCGACAGCGGCACGCTGGACTTCTTTGCCGAAACCGTCTTCCCGGCTGATCTGGCCGACCTGCCCAAAGCAACGTTGGTGGAAATTCTGGCTGCCAACATCTCTGTAGGGCTGGGCCGCCGACTGGAACGGGAACAGCGCTTTTTTGACGATTCCTTTGTCTTTGAAGACCCAGCCCTCTTCGCCGAGGTCTGCGCCAGTGACGAGCCACAAGCAGGGTGCACCCTTTCTGCCCGCGATCAGGAAAACATTTATGATCTTGTTGTGCAAGAAGTTGTCTCTCCAGACATCGTTGCCGCCTGGTCTCTAGTAGATTCTCTTTTCGCCCGGAGTGAAATTGAAGCTGAAGCCGCCTCAGAATATCCAAATGCAGAACTTTCCTTCCGCTCCTGGCTAACGGCCGATTTTATTTCCAGTCCGCAGTCCAGCACGCCAGAATTTGCGGGGGTACGCACGGCCATTTTTGGCTCGTTGTGGGTGGTGGCCATCACCATTCTGTTCTCATTCCCCATTGGCGTGGGGGCAGCCATCTATTTGGAAGAGTACGCTGCGGACAACTTTATCAATCGTCTGATTCAAACAAATATCAACAATCTGGCCGGGGTGCCTTCGATTATCTATGGGATGTTGGGGCTGGCTATCTTTGTACGAACATTAGAACCATTTACTAGTGGGGCGATGTTTGGTGTGGGGGATGCGACAACGGCAAACGGCCGTACCATCCTCTCTGCCGGTCTCACCCTGGGACTGCTCATCCTGCCCGTCATCATCATCGCCTCACAAGAAGCGATTCGCGCCGTGCCTAATTCACTGCGGCAAGCGGGCATGGCCCTGGGCGCTACCAAATGGCAAACCATCTGGGCCCATGTGCTGCCCAGTGCCTTACCAGGCATTTTGACTGGAACCATTCTGGCAGTTTCTCGCGCCATTGGCGAGACGGCCCCACTGGTCGTCGTTGGCGCTTCCACCCTCATCTTCGTTGATCCCGACGGGCCTTTTTCCAAATTTACCACCCTGCCCATCCAGATTTACCAATGGACGGCCCGGCCCCAAGCCGAGTTCCGCAACATCGCCGCCGCTGCCATTTTAGTGCTGCTGGTACTGCTAATCAGCCTGAACGCCTCTGCCATCCTGCTCCGTAATCGCTATGCAAGGAGAGCCTAACATGACTCAAAATCCCAACAGCTTCGCCAACGGCAATCTGGCCGTCGAAGCCCGAAATATGCACGTTTATTACGGCCCCTTCCGCGCCGTAAAAGATATTTCACTCAAAGTAAAAAGACACGCCATCACCGCCTTCATCGGCCCCTCCGGCTGTGGCAAAAGCACCGTGCTGCGCTCGTTCAACCGCATGAACGATCTGGTAGCCACAGCCCGCGTCGAAGGTGAAATTCTTTACCAGGGCAACAACATCTACGATCATGATGTGGATCCAGTAGAAATTCGCCGACGCATTGGCATGGTCTTCCAAAAGCCCAACCCATTCCCCAAATCAATCTATGAAAACGTGGCCTGGGGCGCTCGCATCAATGGCTACAAGGCAGAACTGGACGAGCTGGTAGAAAGTTCACTGCGGCAAGCCGCCCTGTGGGACGAAGTAAAAGACAAGCTGAACGAAAGTGGTTACTCGCTTTCTGGCGGACAGCAGCAGCGCCTGTGCATTGCCCGCACCATTGCTGTTAAGCCAGACATCATCTTGATGGATGAGCCAACTTCAGCGCTGGACCCAGTAGCCACGCTGCGCATTGAGGAACTAATTCAAGAGCTGAAGAAAAATTACACTATCATCATTGTGACCCACAACATGCAGCAAGCAGCGCGCGCCTCCGATTTCACCGCCTTCTACAATATGAACGAAGATCGAGCGGGTTATCTGGTTGAATACAGTGACACCAATGAACTTTTCACCAATCCCAAAAACGAACTGACGGAACAATATATTACCGGGCGCTTTGGCTAACAAATAGGTGCGACGCACTTGGCAAGTACGTCGCACCTCGAAAAGGAAATCTATAGATGTTACGAGAAACCTACACAAAAGAGCTGCGTCATCTACAAGATGAAATACTAAGAATGGGCAGTGAGGTGGAAGAAAATTTATTAAAAGCTGTCGAAGCACTCATCAAACGGGATTCGGCTCAGTCAGAAAAGCTGGTGCAGGCGGATAAATGGTTTAACCAGCGACGCATTGACATCGGCAACGATGCGTTTGGCATTATTGCCACCCAACAGCCTATTGCCAGCGACCTACGCTTAATTGCGGCGGCATTGGAGATTGCTGGGGAATTGGAGCGAATCCATGATTATGTGAAAGGCATCGGCAATATTAGCCTGATGATTGGTGAGTATGAAGTGCCCGCCGAACTTACCATGCATATGCCACAAATGGCCGAAAAAGCACGCTACATGCTGCATCGTTCGCTGGATGCTTTTACGGAACGTAATTCTCGGCTGGCCTACGAAACGATTAAAAGTGATGATGAAGTGGACAAGCTGTACAACAAGACGTACCGGGCCGTTATGAACTACATGGCGGCAAACCCCGATTCGTTTGAACTAGCGCAGCGGCTGGAATGGGCAGCACACAATCTGGAACGAGCCGCTGACCGGGTGACAAACATGTGTGAGTGGGTGGTTTATCTGGCAACAGGTCAATATCATCAGGGCAAGGAGCTGCTAAAAAACTTCCAACCATAGATCCCATTTTCCCGGAAACTAACATTCGCTCATTTTTAAATTGACACAGTTCAGTTTCCGGGAAAGTTTTGGCTTGAGTAAACAATTCCTGAGTCTTTTATTGCCATCAGGCCATGTCGTTGACGCGGCCCGATATTTGTTTATGATTCGTGCATGGCGCAGATTGAGAAGAAAAAACCAGCGATTGCGGAAAAAGGAAGTGGGGAGACGGCCGTATCCTCCCGCACCTTTGGCCGCATTCTAGGTATCACCATTATTCTGCTGCTACTCATTGGCCTGTTCCCCAACCTGATTCCCAGCGGACTCAATGAAAAATTTCAAACCTTTGTCACCATCTTTTTAGGCATCTTCATTGAAGCCGTGCCTTTTTTGCTGGCTGGATCGTTGGTTTCTGGCCTGATTGAGGTGTTTGTCGATAAAGCATCTTTGGCACGCTACGTACCTAAGCGGGCTGTACCCGCCGCCTTTGTCGGTGCGCTGTTGGGCTTTGCCTTCCCGGTGTGTGAATGTGGCGTGGTGCCGGTCACGCGGCGACTGTACCAGAAAGGGCTGCCCGTTTCGGTGGGCATCGCTTTTTTACTCAGCGCCCCGGTGATTAACCCGGTGGTGTTGGTGAGTACGTATGTGGCCTTTGGTTGGGGGCCGGTGCTGATCGGCCGTTTTGTGTTTAGCATTCTGATCGCCTTCATTGTGGGGTTGATCTTCCAGTTTGCCCCGCCGCAAGAGATTTTGCTGCCTGCTGCGGATAGTGGAGATGAGCATGAGCATTATGAGATGGGGGAGGGAAACGGCCGTATCCAACGCTTGTGGCAAGCGATGAACATCGCTGGAGATGATTTCATCGACATGGTGCGCTACCTCATCATCGGCTCCATGCTGGCCGCCACCATGCAAACTTTTGTACCTCAATCCACTTTAATTTCCTTTGGCAGTGGTCCCGTCACGTCTGTGATGGCCATGATGGTGCTGGCTTTTGTGTTGTCCATCTGCTCCACCGTGGATGCTTTTCTGGCGTTGTCCTTTGTTAACACATTTACCACTGGCTCTATTCTTAGCTTTTTAGTATTTGGCCCAATGGTAGACATCAAAAGCGCTCTGATGTTCCTGGGCGTCTTCCGCCGCCGCGTGGTACTGTATCTCATCTTGCTGCCCTTGGCGCTGACGATGTTGATTACAGTTTTTATTAATTTGAACCTTGGTTGGTAACACGGATTTGGACAAAGTTATTGACACTTTTAGAAATTTCTTTGACAGCATGAAACCTGCCCTTGTCATGCTGAGCAAAGCGAAGCATCCCTATGGCCTACAATGAATGACAACCTTATTCGCGAGCGAAGATTCTGCACGGTCACGTTAAGAGGGATTTTTCGCTGCGCTCAAAATGACAATTGAAGTTGCATCGTTGAGATTACCTGAACATTTTTGAAATGGACATGGGAAACTGCACCTCTCTTATTGAACTATGAAACAAACAGTTAAAGTCATTTTACTTATTGCCTTAGGTCTTTTTTTACTGAGCCGCCTGCTGAACGGTACGCTCAGTTTTTACATTCATCCGCGTTTTAATGTACTGACGCTGCTAACGGCCGTTGGTCTCACAGTCCTCGGCGTCGGCTATGCCATTCAACAGCGGCGGCAAGCAGCCCACGTTCATGAAGACGACCACAAGCATGATCATGATCACGAGCACAGCCACGATGTTTCCTGGGCGGGATTGCTGCTGCTGGCACTGCCCGTGGTGCTGGGGCTGCTAGTGGAACCCCGTCCGCTGGGCGCGTCGGCGCTGCAAAATCGGGAAATCAATATCGGCAACGATGGCTCGCTAGTTTCGGCCAATGCGCCGGAAGGCAGCGAACTGAGCGTTATTGCGAACGCCGGAGATCGCAACATTTTGGATTGGCTCTACCTCTTCCAGCGCAACACCGATCCCGCCAACTTTGATGGTGAGGAAGTCCACGTTGTTGGCTTTGTGTATCGTGACGCCCGTTTCACCGATACACAGTTCATGGTCAGCCGCTTCACGGTGAGCTGCTGTGTGGCCGATGCTGCCCCGATTGGCTTGATTGTGGAATGGCCAGATACGGCCGTCCTCACCTCAGACAGTTGGGTCGAAGTCAGCGGCACGCTCCAGACCCAAACTTTCAATGGCGTGGCAATGCCCGTCCTCATCGCCAACAGCGTCTCGCCGACAGAGACACCGAGCCAGCCGTACCTTTATCAGTAGCTATGCCCTTCACACTTACCCGCTTTGATCGCATTGTTGTTTCTGTGTTAACTACGTTGGCTGCATTGATTACGGCCGTAATCCTCTACGGCGATCATCTGGCCCTGGAAGTGGTAGACACCCTGCCTACGCCCAACAGCAGCAACATATCCACCCGCGCCACCATTCAAGTGACCCTGAACGAACCAATTGTGGATGTGCCAGAAACGGCCGTTACCCTCGATCCCCCCATTTCCGGCACCATTTCCATTCAAGAAAACATCCTCACCTTCCGGCCCAATGTGCCGCTGGCGAGCGACAGCAGTTACCGTGTCACCATCGCCCCAGAGATTGTGAGCGAGCAAGGCCACCAGCTAGACAAACCACTTAACTGGACATTCCAAACTGGACAGCCGCGCATCATTTACATTAGTTGGGATGATGAGGCCGCCGACCAGCTTTATATTGCTGATTTTGCTGGCGAAACCGTGTCCACCAGCCAGCTCACCCAAACCGACGCCGACGTGCTCGACTTTGCCGTTAAGCCAGACGGCCGTCAGATAGCGTATGCCATTTTGCGCGAAGGGGGGGCGGCCGATTTGTGGCTCATCAACAGCGACGGCAGCCAAAACCGGGAACTGCTCGCCTGCCCCGAAGCAGCCTGTTCGCAGGCGCAGTGGCTGCCCAACGGCCAGCGCCTCATCTACGAGCGGCGAAATATTCCCACCCCAGGCGCGCCGCCCGGCAACCCACGCCTCTGGTGGCTGGATGTGAACAGCGGCGAAACTGTGCCCCTGTTTCAGAACAGCCAGATGCTGGGACTTTACCCGCGTGTGTCTGAAGATGGGCGGTGGCTCAGCTTTGTCTCGCCTATCGACCAGGGAATTCAACTGTTTAATCTTGACGATGGCTCCGGTATGCTCATTCCAAACCAGATGGGTTCCCCGGCGGTGTGGCGGCCACAAAGCGACAGCCTGCTCATCACCAACATCAACACCAGCAACACAAACTGGAGCGTGGAGCTAACCAGCGTCGATTTGGCCAGCGAAGCCACCACCGTCCTCAGCCAGCCCATCGCCGATGCCGAAGGCGTCGATGACAGCTCACCCGCCTGGTCGCCAGATGGGAAATGGATCGCCTTTGGCCGCAAGCTGCCGCGCACACCAATGGGCCGTCAAATCTGGGTCATGCGGGCAGATGGCTCTGAACCATTTGCCATCACCAATGAGCCAACCATTCATCACGGAGAAATTTCTTGGTCTTTAGACGGCCGTTTCCTCCTCTACCAACAATACAATCTGGAAGAACTGTACGCCAAACCCGCCGTCTGGCTCATCGAAATCGCCACTGGGGAACGTACTGAAATTACCTCCCCCGGCACGCTGCCCGCCTGGCTGCCTTAGTTCAGACTCATTTTCAACAATGATTTTTATCAAAGATTGCGCAGATTGAAATGATTTTATCTGCGTAATCTGCAAAATCTTTGATAATACCAGTATGCCGAATCAAGCAATGGAATCATCACAACCAGCATCTACGCAGCGATTGGCCCGCTGGCAAATCGGCCTGCTCCTGCTAATGTTATTCGCTTTTCTGGCAGCTTCTTACGCCTTTTTGCAGCCAGCCCAAACAAAAAATTCGCTGCCACCCGTCCTCTTCCTGGCAGAAGATGAGGCGGGTCTATTCCAACTGTATCAATCCGCCCCGCCGGACTGGCAGCCAAACCAGCTTACACAAGAAACGGCCGAAATCCTCAACTACGCCCCCGCACCAAACGGCCGTCAAATTGCTTACGCCGTGACCCTACCCAACGGCAGCAGCCAAATCAATCTCCTCTCGCTCAATAATGGCACGGCCAGCCCGCCAGAAACCTTACTCACCTGCGACAATGCCGAATGCAGCCAACCTGTCTGGCATCCAGACGCCCGTCGCCTGGTGTACGAACGACGCGAACCGCCCGGCTTTAGCCGCCCGCAGCTCTGGTGGTTGGATACCCAAACCGGGGAAACGATTTTGCTGTTTGAAAAAGAAACGGCCGTTGGCAGCAACGCCCGCTTCTCCCCCGATGGCAGCTGGGTTAGCTTTGCCGCTTCACCAGATAAAGGATTGCGATTGTATAATTTTATTGACGGCCGTTCCCTCACCTTCCCCAGCAACGTAGGCACACCTGCCGCCTGGCACCCGCTCGGCAATCAACTGCTCTTCCAAAACAGCCGCTCCGTCGTTTTCCACGGCGAAAACAACGATAATCACGACACGCACAGTCATGATTTTGCTGTCGCCGTTAGCCTCTACCTGGCAACCTTAGGCACCAACAACGATGAATCATCCAGCCATCTGCTCAGTGAAGACGGTGCCTTCAACGATGGCAATGCCGCCTGGTCGCCAGATGGCAAATGGATCGCTTTTGGCCGCCGACTGGCAAGCACCAACACAGGCCGCCAACTGTGGCTAATGCGGGCCGATGGCTCAGAAGCCCACGCCCTAACCGATGACATTTCCCTCCATTTTGGTCCACCGAGCTGGTCGCCAGACGGCCGTTTCCTCCTCTTTCAACAATACAACAGCAGCACCCCAGATGAACCACCCACCGTCTGGCTGCTAGAAATTGCCAGTGGGGAATTCATTCAAGTGACAAACAGCGGCTTGCTGCCCACCTGGCTGCCTCAATGAGCAAGAGATGTTAACCAAATGTTTACAGCGGGTTATTTCAGCCTTAACAATGCCCTGCTATGCTCTTTTCCGTACGCACTTTCGTCTGTTCCATCCCCCGGAACAAGCAACGGCAACCGTTTTTTAAACGGCCAATTCTTTCCTCCTTTTCTCCTCTATGGTTAAGTTTGCCCACGAAAAGGGAGCGGGTTGCGGCCCCGCTCCCTTTTCACTTTCTTAAATATTGTCGTTTCCTCCAAAGCGGTGTTAAATTAAACCATGCACACATTTTATTATCCCGATCATATCCAGCATGACCCTGCCCAGCTGCATCGGCCTGATGATGAACAGTGGAATCGCTATTACACGGAGGTTGCCGCACGCGGGCAAATCATCCATGATGCCCTGGCGGCGGTCAACCTGGGGCCGATTTCACATCCTGGCGATTTTGGCATGTCACCCATTCAAGATATCCATGCCCATGAGATGATCACCTTGCTGCAAAACGCCCATGAACAAATGAAACTGGAGGCAGATCGAGATGTGGCTCTGCCAAAAACATTCAGTCTGCGACGGCGCACCCACCATCATCTTTATTCTGTGTTTGGCCAGTTGGGCATGTACTGTTTTGATACCTCATCGCCCATTTTTGCCGGAACCTGGCAGGCAGCGTATTGGAGTGTGCAAACGGCCGTTTCCGCCGCCGCCTTAAGTTTAGCCAACCAGGAACAACTGGTGTACGCGCTTTGTCGCCCGCCCGGCCACCACGCTGCGGCTGATCTGTTCGGTGGTTTTTGCTATCTAAACAATACTGCCATTGCCACCAACTGGCTGGTGCAGCAAGGGCAGCGCGTCGCCATTTTGGACATAGATTACCATCACGGCAACGGGACGCAGGAGATTTTTTACGGCCGTTCCGATGTCCTTTTCCTCTCCATCCATGCCGATCCCCGCTATGAATACCCTTTTTACTGGGGCTTTGCCGATGAGTATGGCTACGGTCCAGGGCTTGGCTTTAACCACAACTATCCGCTGCCCCCCGGCACCAAGGCAAAATCTTATTTAACGGCGCTGGCCCAAGCGCTCGTCCACGTTCGTGCCTTTGTACCAGACACACTCATCATCTCACTCGGTGTCGATACCGGCGAAGGTGATCCCACTGGCACCTTTTTGCTGACGACTCCCGACTTTACTGAAATCGGCCATCAAATCGGCCAGCTTAACCTGCCAACCGTCGTGATTCAGGAAGGGGGTTACCGTCTGGACACGTTAGCCAGACACACCACTACCTTTCTCAAAGCGCTGCAAAGCGGACAGTCGCAATAAACTTGCTTTAGTTTACAAAAATGGCCGTTCTTTTTAGCGTACATTTTACAGCCAATACCTGGTTGCTACTCTAAACTATGGAAATGAACCGGTGAATATGCCATAATGGGCACAACAAGCGCAAAAAAATTCAGGAAAACAGGCACACATTACGTTTAGCAAATTACAGTGACAAATTGATCTAATTCTGCAAAGGCTTGCGTGACGCACACAATCCACAATGACATCAATAGGACCTAGCTGGATCGGCCGTACGATTGGGGGCCGGTATGAAATTGAATCAATTTTAGGACGCGGCGGCATGTCGTCGGTTTACCGTGCCAATGACCCGAATCTGCACCGGAAAGTTGCCATCAAGATCATTCACCAACATTTATCTGATAACGAAGAGTTTATCCAACGCTTTGAGCAAGAAGCGGCCGTTATTGCCCAACTGCGGCACAGCAACATCGTTCAAGTGCACGATTTTAACCATGAGGGTGACGTTTATTTCATGGTGATGGAATACGTGCCAGGTGAAACATTGGCCAAGCGGCTTGAGGCGCTTACCACGGCTGGGATTCGGCTGCCGCTCAACGAGACCATTCGCATCCTCACCACCATTTGCGATGCTGTCGATTATGCTCACCAGCGGCGCATGATTCATCGGGACCTAAAGCCCTCAAATGTGATGATCAATTTGCTAAACGAACCGATCCTGATGGATTTTGGCATTGCCAAGATTATTGGGGGGCGATCACATACAGCCACCGGGGCCGCGATGGGAACGGCCGCTTACATGTCACCAGAACAAGTGCGGGGTGATCAGACAGACCATCGTTCCGACATTTACTCCTTGGGCATTATGATGTATGAAATGCTGAGTGGCGAAACGCCGTACCATAGCGATTCTACTTATCAGATTATGCTCAAACACATCAATGACCCCCTGCCAGACATTCAGCTGGTGGAAACAAACACCCCCAATTCACTGGTAAACATCCTGGAACGCGCCTTATCAAAAAACCCCGATAACCGTTTCCAGACGGCCAAAGAAATGGCAGCAGCGCTCAGCACCGCTGCCCTGCAAATGCAAAGCCCCACAGACACATTAGCCGCTCGCCATATGGACCGGCTGACGGTGATGTGGCAGCAGGCCCGCGACTTCTATGATGAACGCGAGTTTGCGCGCTGCCTGGACAAGTTGGATGAGCTTTATCGAGCTGATCCCGATTATCGGGAGCAAAAGGCGAAGCAGCTGCGCCAACAGGCCATCGAGCAATTGGTGGAACGAGCCACTCGTTCTCTGGCAACCAATGACTTTTCGGAGAGTCTAACGGCCGTAAAATCTTTGCATGAACGAGATGTGACCTCTCCCAAACTGGATGAGTTGGAAGCCCAGGCTCGCGCTGGCTTAGATACCTTGGCACTACAAGCCCGCCTCAACAAACTCTACGAGGAAGCGCTGACCCATCTAGACAATCGTGAATATCAATCAGCCCTGGCCAAATGGGAAGCTATTGAGAAGGGACGGGGTGATTTATCCTTTCCCGATAAACTGGCGGTGGTCAAGCGGGCCAACGAAGGCATCTGCGCCAATTTTTACAGCCAGGCAATTGCTGCCCTGGCCCAGAAAAATCCAGAACAGGCGTTGGCATTCTGGGCACAAATTGCCGCCACAGACAGCAATTTCCCCGATTCGCAAGGTGTTGTCAATACCGCCCAAACGATGATCCAACAACGGGAGCGCAAAAGCTGGCGAAACCCCCTGCTGCTAGCGGCAGGAGGTGTAGTGCTCTTGCTATTGCTAATCTTTGGTGCCTCTAGCTTGCTAGGAAACAACGGTGATCGGGCGGAAACGGCCGTATCCCCCACCGCCCTTGCCGCTATTGCCGCGAATACACAAACGCCCAAGCCCACAGAAACTGCACAACCTACAGAAACTGCTACGGCAACAGCATCCCAAACGGCCGTTCCCAGCAGCACACCGTCTCCCACAGTCACTTTTACACCCAGCGCCACGCCACTGCCAGAAAACATGGCATTGATCAATGAAAATGCTACCATCTTTGCCCAAGCAGATGCCGATGCCACCGAAATCAACGTGGTCATGGCCAACGATATGGTTACCGTTCTGGGCCGTTCAGAGAACAACAGCTGGCTTTACATTCGAGATGCCCAGGGCAATGCTGGTTTTGTATTTGCTGATTTGCTCACCTGGGAAGGAAACATAGACAGCCTGCCTATTCGCACCGGTACAGTTGCTTCAGAACCCACACCCACACCCATCTTAAGCCAAACCCTTAGCTTGGACATTTATCAATTAGATGGCACAGAAGTGTGCAACGGCAGCGCCTGGACCCAAATGGTATACATGCGGGTGCAAGGTGTCAGCGGAACGTTTGACTATTATTGGGAAGATGAATTGGTCGGAACGGCCGTAAATGATAACATCACGTTTGAAGTTAGCAGCAGCGGCGGGGCCATTGTGGGAACCGGCAGTGTCATTGTCGATGGAATCACAACCAGCAAAGAACTATTTATTCCTGCGCCCGCGTGCAGTGACGAGTAAACACACACACCAACAACCTGGAGAATCAAGATGAACGATTCGCAACCAACCTGGTCCGGACGCACCATTGGCGGCCGCTATGTAATCGATTCCCTGCTGGGGCGTGGCGGCATGTCTTCCGTCTATAAAGCAACAGATCCTAATTTACAGCGTACGGTCGCCGTCAAAATTATTCACCCCCACCTTTCTGAACATCCAGAATTCGTGAAGCGATTTGAGCAAGAAGCCGCCGCTGTGGCGCGTCTGCGCCATCCCAACATCATGCTAGTGCATGATTTTAACCATGATGGCGGTGTCTACTACATTGTTTTTGAATACATTGCCGGAAATCCGCTAGACAAGCGGTTGAAAGAGCTGAAGGATGCCGGTTTACGTCTACCACTGGAAGAAGTCATCCAAATTATGGTGCCTCTATGCGAAGCCGTTGCCTATGCCCATGAACGCAAAATGGTTCACCGTGACCTGAAACCATCAAACATCATCATTAACCTGCTGGGCCAGCCTATCTTATTAGATTTTGGTATTGCCAAAATTGTGGGTGGAGGACAGGTACACACCGCCACCGGAGCTACTATCGGCACAGCCGCTTACATGGCACCAGAACAGGTTGTAGGGGATGAGGTCGATCATCGTGCCGACATTTATTCTCTGGGCGTAATGCTGTACGAAATGGCTTGTGGCCGCCCCCCGTACGAAGGTCAATCAGCCCTAACCGTGATGATGAAGCATGTCAATGAACCATTGCCAGACATTCGGCTGTTTAATAGCAATTTGCCTGATGCCTTTAGCGCCATTCTGGAAAAAGCACTGGCCAAAAATCCAAAGGAGCGTTTTGGATCAGCTATAGAAATGGCAATGGCCTTGCGCGAAGTTGGACGACATATGACCTTGGGGGCGGAAACGGCCGCTTACACCATACCTCCTGTCGCCCACGAAGCACCAGCCAAAGCCCCCGTCCAACCATCTCCAAAAACCAGCGCAGAAACAGAAGTGAAGACGGCCATTTCTCCACCACCCACGGCCACGGAAAAACTCATCGTACCTGAGCAAACGCCAGAAAAACCCGCTCGTCGCTGGTTGCCGCTGGCGCTGGGCGGCATTGCCTTGCTGGCCGTGATTGTTGCCGCCATTCTGCTGCTGCCCGGCTTGTTTACCGATTTACCAGCCTCAGAAGGCATGGTGCAAATACCTGGTGGCACTTACACTGTGGGCGTTGACCTGAATGGTAGCCAATATGCAGCCCCCCAAGAGGTTACCCTGGCGTCTTATTGGCTCGACCGTTTTGAAGTAAGCAATCGTCAATACGCTGCCTTCCTGGCCGACAACGAAGAGGAACCACCCAGCAGCTGGCCTGGCGGCACGCCGCCTGCCGGTGAGGATGATCATCCTGTACGCGGACTCACCTGGGACAACGCCAATGATTATTGCGAGTGGCAAAACAAGCGCCTGCCAACGGAGGCAGAGTGGGAGGTGGCGGCACGCGGTTCAACGGGTCTGTTGTACCCGTGGGGCAACAAGGAGCGAGCCATTGATCTGCCGCGCACCGAGTCTTATCCCGTGGGGAGCGTGGCCCAAAATCGCAGCCCCTTTGGTGTGTTTGATATGGGCGGCAACGTGTGGGAATGGGTCGACAGCCCTTATGCCACGGTTGTTGAGGGCAACCAGGTACTGC
>JBNKLQ010000153.1:0-14290 GCA_050292445.1 Promineifilaceae bacterium (SeqCode)
GATTCTATCGAAGAGGTGCTGGCGGACTGCGATGTGGTGGTGATAGGCAACGGCGCGCCTGAATTTCGTCAGGCGCTAGATCGGATTCGGCCAGAACAAATCGTCATCGACCTGATACGAATTGGTGGCGAGACCAGCCAGCTAAACGGCCAATACAACGGCATCTGCTGGTAGAAGAAATATCCGCAGATTTCGCAGATTTACGCAGATATGGTTTTCCCTCTGTGTAGCTCTGTGTTCCGCTTTTTATTTTTAGGAGGCAGGTTATGAGTTACAAAAACATGCCCAAACGACACTGCATGATTGTCCATGCTTATTACCCCGTGGGTGAAACGCGTGTGCAGCGGGAAGCCCTAGCGCTGATCGATGCGGGGTATGCGGTGGACGTGATTTGCCTGCGCGAACAAGGAGAAGCGCCCAAGGTAGAAGAAGATGGCGTGCAAATTTACCGGCTGCCGGTGCGGCGGCACAAGGGGCATGGCCTTTTTGTTCAATTCTTGGAGTACCTGATGTTCCTGATTCTGGCGGCGGTGCGGGTGAGCGTTTTGCACTTGCGCCAGCGATATGGCACAGTGCAGATTCACAACCTGCCCGATTTCCTCATTTTTGCCGGGCTATTTCCTAAACTTACCGGGGCGCGGCTAATTTTGGATTTGCACGATTTGATGCCGGAGTTTTTTGCCTCTAAGTTTGACAGTGGAATGCAAAGCCGGGCGGTGCGCCTGGTTATCTGGCAGGAACGGCTGTCGTGCTGGTTTGCTAACCAGGTCATCACGGTGACGGAGAGTTGGCGACAGACATTGATTGAGCGAGGCGTCCCGGCTAACAAGGTGAGCGTGGTAATGAATGTGGCCGATCCCCGTATTTTTAAGCGAAATGGGAATGGGAAACGGCCGTCTGCCCACAGCAATGGTCAAGGCTTCCATCTCATCTACCACGGTACGTTTGCTCATCGTTACGGGGTTGATTTGATTTTGCGGGCGGTGGAACAGGTACGGCCGTCTCTACCCAACATCCATGCAACCCTGCTTGGCGGCGGCGAATACCGCGACGAACTGGTGCAACTTGTCGAAGCGCTTGATCTGGCAGAGCATGTCGAAATCAGCCCCACGCTCCTGCCTGCTACCGAACTGCCGCCACTGCTCCAGCAGGCTGACGTGGGCATTGTGCCCAATCGCAGCAACATCTTCACTGATGGCTTGCTGCCCACCAAGCTGATGGAGTACGTCGCGGTGGGGACGCCGGTCATCGCTGCCCGCACGCCGACCATCACCACCTATTTTGATGACCAGATGGTGCAGTTTTTCACGCCTGATGACGTGGAAGACCTGACGCGCTGTATTCTCCAACTCGGCCAGGATCAGGCCCGCTGCAAGCAGCTATCCCAAAATGCGGACAAGTTTAACAAGCAGTACAGCTGGGAAAACGTGGCGGCAAATTATGTAGCGCTCATCGATCAGCAAAATAAGGGCAATGTAAATTAGATGGCCTCCATTTCCCCGGAAACTTCCAGACAGGCGAACAGCCTGGAATGTAGTTTCCGGGAAAATTCAGGAAATGAGGTAAAAAATGGAAAAGACAATCGCCTATCCGAAACAATCGAAGTCTGATTTGGCACACGCTGGAACCTACCAGACGCGGCTTTCTGCCGCTGCGGAGGATGAGGCATGGGATGCGTTTTTAAGGCAAACGGAAGCGGGGGATTTGCTGCAAAGCAGCCAATGGGCCAAGCTGAAGCACAAAACCGGTTGGCAGGTTCGGCGGGTGGTAGTGGAGCAAGACGGCCGTATCGTAGCCGGTGCCCAACTGCTGCTGCGTCCCTTGCCCTTTCCCCTGGGGAAAATAGCGTATGTACCGCGCGGCCCGGTTTTGGCAACAGACGAACCGGAACTGGCTCAACTGGTCCTGGACAGGCTGCAAACGGTGGCCCGCTCCCAACGGTTGCAGTTGTTAATTGTGCAGCCGCTGCAGGCATATGAAGCATTAGCTCAGCGCCTGGCTGCCAAACCGTTTCAATCCACGCGGATAAAAATAGCGCCCCGCAGCACGCTGCGGATCAATTTGCGTGCCAGCGAAGACGAAATTTTGGGGCAAATGCGCCCCAGCACGCGAGCAAATGTTCGCCGCAGTATCCGTAAAGGCATGGTTGTGCGGCAAGGTGACGAGGCTGATCTGGGCATTTTTATGCGGCTGCACGCGGCCAGCAGCGAACGGCAGGGTTTCTCTACAGCCTCGGAAGAATATTATGCGCACATGTGGCGACTTTTTGCGCCATCTGGCAGAGGTGTGATCCTCATTAGCGAATACGAGGGTGAACCTGTTTCGGCTATGTTGGCCGTTGGCTTTGGCAAGACTGCGTGGGCCAAGCGATTTGGCTGGTCAGGTGCGCAGCGCAAGCGGTACCCTAACGAAGGGCTGCTATGGGCGACCATGAAGTGGGCTAAAGCGCAAGGGTATCACTGGTTTGATCAGGACGGTGTGAAGTGGGAAGCGGCCGAAGCGTTGGCCAATAATCAGCCCATACCGGAATCGGCAAAAAGGTCACCCAGCTACTTTAAACTTGGATTTGGCGGCCAGCCTGTGCTTCTACCTGAAGCACATGTCTATCTTTATAATCCCTTGTTGCGTTTTGGCTATACGTCGCTGTTTCCGAAACTAGCGCGCTGGCCAGTTACCAAGAAGTTGATTGCCCGGATGCGATTGGGATGAGTAGAGAACGGCCGTAAACACAATGCGCGACTAATTATTAATTGGAGATCACAATGGAAATTGTACGCATCAATCCTAGCCAAGACCCGATTTGGCAGCAGTTAGTGACCCAGCAAGCCAGCACAGTTTTTCATTCACCAGAGTGGATTCGGGTACTGCAAGAGACGTACCGGTTTGACATTGGCGCGTATGTAATGCTGGATGAGGCCGGGAATCCCCGGGCTGGCATCCCCTTTGGTGTCATTGAAGATATGATGGATCCGCGTATGGCCTGCCTGCCGTTTTCCGATTTTTGTGATCCGCTAGTGGCCAACCTTGAGGAGTGGCACTGCCTGGCGGACAAGCTGCTGAGCAGCAGGCAGCGCATTAGTCTGCGCTGTTTGCATAACCAAACGCCATTGGCAGACAAACGATTTACCCTGGCGGGACGGGCCAAATGGCACTGCGTGGATTTGCAGCGGGAGGAAGATGAAATTTGGCAAAGGCTGCACGGTTCGGCTCGGCGGGCCATCAAAAAGGCGCGGCGCAGCGGCGTTACGGTGCGGATTTCCCGGCAAAAGGATGATTTGCGTGCTTTCTTTGAACTCCATTTAGGCGTGCGCAAGTACAAGTACAAATTGTTAGCCCAACCTTACCGCTTTTTTGAGAACATTTGGAAGCAGTTCATTGCGCCGGGCAAGGGTGTGCTTATCCTGGCTGTTTATGAAGAAGAAGTTATTGGTGGGGTGCTGTTTCTGGAGTGGCAAGACACGCTTTACTACAAATTTAATGCCTCAAACCCCGACGCTATTGCCCTGCGCCCCAACGATATGGTCGTGTGGGCAGGTATTCGTTTTGGGCAAAGCCGGGGACTTCACATCCTGGATTTTGGGCTTAGCGATTGGGAGCAGGAGGGATTGCTGCAATACAAACGCAAGTTTGCCACGGCTGAAAAAACGATTTCAATGTTGCGGTATACGCCGGAAGGATCGCCTTCGGCCAAAGAGAAACAATTGCGCCAGCTGCTTCCCCAGCTAACAGACTTATTCGTGGATGCGTCTGTGCCAGACAGCATCACGGAAAAGGCAGGCGACTCACTGTATCAGTTTTTCACCTAAAACTGCACTCTCGGGAGTATACGTTTACTCAGTTGCCAATGCTTTACATTCAGCATAGCGGAAGCAATCTACCACATGATCATTCACCATCCCCACAGCTTGCATAAATGCGTAAACGATGGTGGGACCAACAAAGCTGAAGCCCCATTTTTTGAGGGCTTTGGACATGGCTTGGGATACGGCCGTTTCAGTTGGAACCTCTTCCATGCTGCGCCAACTGTTCTGGATGGGACGGCCGTTTACAAAATCCCACAAAAAGTGGCTAAAGGAGCCTTCTTTCTCCATAATGTCCAAATAAGCCTGCGCATTTTTTACCGCAGATCGCACCTTTTGCCGATTGCGCACAATTCCCGGATTTTGCAGCAGCTCAGCGATTTTGGCCTCATCATACCGGGCGATTTTTTCAGGATCAAACTGGTCAAACGCTTGCCAATAATTATCACGCTTGCGCAAAATAGTGATCCAGCTCAAACCCGCCTGCGCCCCATCTAAAACCAGTTTGGCAAATAGCCTCTGGTCATCATATTCAGGCACACCCCATTCGTTATCATGGTAACTAACATATAACGGATCCTTGCCACACCAGGCACACCGGTTAATTGTCTCAATTGTCATTTTTTGAAGCTCCTAAGCATTCAAGTTGGTTTCCGAAATGATGAATACTTCTACATCTTTCGGTATTTGGCAAATGCAGTTGGTGTCATGCGCTTCAACAAGCTTGTTGGTTGTCCGTCGTTAACGTTAACGGGAAAAGCGGGTTGGTATCAATATTGCCCAATTAAACAAACTAAGGTTCGTCTCTTTTTACAAAAAAGTAGCAGATATTCGTACATTTTTCAGGCCGAAACGCTTGATTTCGGCAAATTGACACCGAAGATCGGGTATGTTAAACTGGATTTTGTTAACGTTAACGGAAGATATTCCCTTCATGCAAAACATCATCAGGTGACATTTTAATAGGAGAGGAACCATGTCGTACAAAGTTTTCCTTGTCGAAGATGAAATCGTCGCTAGAGAAGGCATTCGAGACAATGTTGACTGGCAGTCGGCTGGTTTTGAGTTTTGCGGCGAAGCACCTGATGGCGAAATCGCTCTTCCCCTCATCCAAAAATCACAACCCGATGTCGTCATAACCGATATTAAAATGCCCTTCATGGATGGGCTGCAATTGTGCAAAGTTGTTCGGGAGCAAATGCCCTGGGTGAAGATCGTTATTCTGAGTGGCCATGATGAGTTCGATTATGCGCAGTCTGCGATTAAACTGGGGGTCACCGAATATTTGCTCAAGCCCATCAGCGCCAGAGAAATACAAAACGTGCTCCAAACCGTCGCCATTGCGCTCAATGAGGAGAGTGTAGAGCGAGAAAATCTCAAAGAATTGCAGAGCCAGATCAAGGACGTGCTGGCGTTACAGCGGGAACAATTGTTGCTTCAATTGGTGGTAGGTGGTGTTTCTTCTGCGGCTGCCATTGAGCAGTGTCGGCAAGTCGGGCTGGATATTATTGCGCAGCATTATCTGGTTATCCTAATCAAAGTCCAGCTGCATGAAGAGAATGGGCCAATAGATTTCACCACCTATCATGAAATCCAAAGCGCGGTTGCCAGTTTGGCCAGCAAGCATTCAGGTGCCTTTTTCACTCAAAAAAGTGTTGAAGAGCTGTTGATGATCATGACTGGCGATGACGCTGAGCGGCTGAAACAGGATGGTTTGTTTCTAGCCAGTTTGATCCAACAAGATATTGAAGCAGAGACAGGGCATCAGGTGTCGGTTGGCGTGGGTAGTGTGCAACAGCGGCTAACGGACATCTTTCATTCGTTTGCTGCGGCATTAACGGCCGTAACCCAATCAACCCCAAATGAATCGTTTTGCCAACAAAGCCACCTGGCAAAAATGCTCAATCTAGAAGCATCAGCCATTGAACAACAGTTAAAAAGCGGGCTGATGAGCGAATTCGACATCTTTTTTGACACGCATCTTCAGCCGCTTGGCGAAACCGCCCTGCAATCCACTCTGATAAAACATTATCTGTTTGTTGACCTCATTTTAACGGCCGCGCAATTTGTGAACGATCTGGATGGTGAAGCCAACAAAGTCATCCCCGTTATGGATGACATTGAGGGCTTCCTGGTCAATATCAAAACAATCGACCAGATGAGAGAAGCCGTTAGAAACATATTTGCCGCAGTGCTAATGTTCAGAAACAACCAGGCACAATACGAAAAAACCAAACTTATTTTTCAGGCCAAAGATTTTATTGACACCCATTTTGCCGATCCCAATTTGTTGTTGAATGAAGTGGCAGCTACGGTTAATTTAAGTCCCAGTCATTTCAGCGTGGTTTTTGGGCGAGAAACGGGTGAATCATTTAAGGATTACCTGACGAGAGTCAGAATCGAACGAGCCAAAGAACTGTTGCGCACCACTAGCATGAAATGCTCTGAAGTTGCTTATGAAAGTGGCTACAGTGACCCGCATTATTTCAGTTACGTTTTCAGAAAAAACACGGGTTTACCGCCACAACAGTTTCGACAGCTGCCCCAAATTTAGAAAACAAACTGAATCCAGCCTGACGCACTTTTATTGCAGGAGAGCCAGCCATGATGAATGCTGAGATCATCGTCAGTGAACCGACCCCCAGATATTTAGAAAAGTTCATCACACTATTTGCCAGCGTACGATTTTCGCTGCGTACAAAAATATTACTCTCGTTTTTCACCGTCATTTTGTTGCTCTCGGCAATGAACATTTTGTTGATACTGGAAGTGATCCGGTTCAATCAGCAATACGATGCCATTATTACCAATATCACAACCGCCAACAGCATTAACGGCTTCATCAAGCCCTCAATTGATACAGAAATGTGGAATGTTGTTTCTGGCAAGACTGAATTTGCGGCGGGCAATCAATATGAAATTATTCAACAGGTCAACAGCCAAATTGAAACAATGATGGCTAACGCGGAGTCGGACAAATCCAGAATCAAGCTGGAAGTGATTCACAGAACGATGAATACCCTGACTCATTACGTTGATAAAATGGGGCAGCAGGTAGATGCAGGCAGCCGCGTTGCGGAAAACGAGCAGGTGCTAGAAGATATTCGTGGTGTTTCGGCCGTTGTTGAAGAGAGCGTTCAAGACTATATGCTGTTTGAGGTTAACCAAGCTGAACAGCAATATAAGGAAAACCAGGCCCGCTTTACCCGTCTCTCTCTTTATTACATGATTTTGCTGCCAGGTGTGATTGGTTTTTCTATTCTGGCGGCGTGGATCATTTCTGCCAGTATTTATATCCCCATCAAAAAATTACATGATGTGACGACGACCATCACCGGGGAAGATTTGCAGGCGCTGGTAACCACGCACAATGTGGATGAAATTACAGAATTGGGCATTAGCTTTAACTTGATGATCGGCCGTATCCGAGAATTAGTAAATGCCAAGTTGAGGGAACAGGAAAACCTGAAAAAAGCCGAATTAAAAGCATTGCAGGCCCAGATAAACCCGCACTTTTTATACAACACGCTGGATACCATTGTTTGGATGGCCGAGTCTAATAAAACCGGTCAGGTGATAGATATTGTCCGAGCCTTATCCAGCTTCTTTAGAATCGCTTTAAGCAAGGGAAAAGAGTGGATTTCTCTCCGGCAAGAGATTGAGCATGTAAGCAGCTACCTCACCATTCAAAAAATGCGCTATCGGGATATTTTGGATTATAAAATTGAAGTAGAGGAAGAATTACTGGACAGCACTATTTTAAAATTAACCCTCCAACCCCTGGTTGAAAATGCCTTGTATCATGGCATTAAAACCAAAAGGAATGGCGGGACGGTTGTGGTGCAGGCGAAACGGGTTGGAGAGGAGAATGTCTTATTAGACGTTCAGGATGATGGCGTTGGATTTACCCCCTACAAATTGGCGCAGCTCCAGGAATCATTGGCAGAGGATTTAGATGAGATTTCTATGGGGGAGGGTGGCTTTGGTTTAAAGAATGTACACAAGAGAATACAGCTTTATTATGGGAAGGAATACGGACTTTCTATTCAAAGCCAATATCGGGGTGGCACACACGTTTCGGTGATGATACCGCGACGGTGTACACCAAACCGACAGGATATGTGAGAACGATGCGTAGGTTTCTAAAACGAATAAGTTTCGGATCAATCTTGCTCATTCATTTTCTGGTAGCCTGTCAATCAGATGCAGCATCAAATGCAGTGGATTCTGTCTCTTTAGTGGAAGCCGATGATGGCACGATTGCCTACGAAGAACTGGTTGTCGGTTATTCTCAAATTGGGGCTGAGAGTGAATGGCGCACGGGAAATACCGACTCCATAAAAGAAGCAGCTGAGAATTTGGGTGTGGAACTGATCTTTTCAGATGGCCAGCAGAAACAGGAAAATCAAATTAAAGCGATTCGTACGTTTATTGCCCAGCAGGTTGATGTAATTGGCGTCTCCCCTGTCATAGAAACGGGTTGGGATTCTGTTTTTCAAGAAGCGAAGGATGCTGGGATTCCTATCATATTGGTCGATAGGCGAGCCGATGTGGCTGAGGATTTGTATACCAGCTACCTGGGATCAGATTTTGTGGAGGAAGGACGTAACGCAGCAAAAGTGATGATAGATTTGCTGGACGGGGAAGGCACTATTGTTGAGTTGGTGGGGACCGTTGGTTCAGCTCCGGCCATTGATCGGTTTGCAGGGTTTCGGGAAGTCATCCAAGATTATCCAGAAATTAAAATCATTGCCTCTGAAACTGGTGATTTTACTAGAGCAAAAGGGGAAGAGGTGATGGGGGATTTTCTGCAAATTTATGGGGAGGAAATTGATGCTGTCTATGCCCACAATGATGATATGGCGATTGGGGCGATTCGGGCCATTGAGGCGTACGGTCTAAAGCCAGGTGAGGATATTAAGATTGTGTCTATTGACGCCATTCGTGATGCGTTTCAGGCGATGATAGATGGCAAGTTGAATGCCACCATTGAGTGTAATCCATTGCTGGGGCCACAGTTTTTTGAGCTGGCTTTGCAGGTCGCTAATGGTGAGTCTGTGCCTAAATGGATACCCTCCGAGGAAAAAGTTTTTTTTCCAGAAGATGCGGAAGAAATTTTACCGTCGCGGAAGTATTGATGGGGGTGGGGGAAAGGGATACGGCCGTATCCCTCCCCCACCGTACATCCAAAAAAATCTAACATTCATCGAATAGAATCTAACCCTCCGCCAGGAGGGTTTTTGTTATCGCATAAAACAAACGCAATTTATAAAAAGTGCCTAAAAAAACGCATTGATTATTGTCTAATTTAGCCCATATGATAGACCTATTACCGTTTCATTTTATCCCGGGTGAAATGAAACTCTTATCCGTTACCCAGTTCCAAACTAAAAGAAGGAGATCGAACAAATGAGAAAGTTAAGCCTGCTTGTTGTTGTCTTAATGGCGTTTTTTATGCTCGTAGGGTGCGGTTCAGGCTCAGACGAACCGGCCGCCGATGATGCCGCAGAAAAAACCTTTGAAAACTTAGTCGTTGGCTACGCCCAAATCGGCGCCGAAAGTGAATGGCGCACGGCCAACACCGCTTCCATTAAAGAAACGGGGGCAGAGTTAGGGGTTGACCTCAAATTTTCTGACGCCCAGCAAAAACAAGAAAACCAGATTGCTGCCATCCGTTCCTACATTGCGGAAGGGGTGGATGTCATCGGCTTCTCGCCGGTTGTAGAGACCGGCTGGGAAACTGTACTGCAAGAAGCCAAAGATGCTGGTATTCCCGTTATTATGGTGGATCGCCGCGCAGATGTGCCGCGAGAGTTGTATGCCACTTACCTGGGGTCAGACTTCGTTGAAGAAGGCCGCAAAGCTGGTAACGAAATGAACACCCTGCTGCCAGACGGTGGTAAAATTGTTGAATTGGTGGGTACCGTCGGTTCCGCACCAGCTAACGACCGGTATTCAGGGTTCCGCGAAACAATGGCCGACAATATTGAAATCATCGATTCCCAATCTGGTGATTTCACCCGTGCCCAAGGTAAAGAAGTGATGGAAGCCTTCCTGAAAAACTACGGCGATGAGATTGTTGGCCTATATGCCCACAATGATGATATGGCCATCGGCGCGATTCAGGCCATTGAAGAATTTGGCCTGGAACCAGGCGTAGACATCAAAATTGTTTCCATCGATGCCGTTCGTGGTGCCTTTGAGGCGATGATTGCTGGTAAACTAAACGTCACCGTTGAATGCAATCCCTTACTTGGCCCACAATTTTACGATCTGGCCTTGCGTGCCGTAAACGGTGAAGAACTCCCCGAGTGGGTACCTTCAGAGGAAAGCGTTTACTATCCTGATAATGCTGACGAGCTGCTACCGGAACGGCAATATTAAGGCAAAAGATTTTTCTCTAACCTTAGTTTGATCAATTCGTGATGAGGAGCGACGCTGCGCGCCGCTCCTCATTCGCAACGTCAGAAGGGAGAAAAAATGCCAGAGACAAACGGTAAACTTCTGTCAATGCAAGGCATTTTCAAGGCATTTCCCGGCGTTCAGGCGCTTGAAAATGTCGATTTTGATTTAAGAAGAGGGGAAATTCACGCCTTAGTTGGCGAGAATGGTGCCGGGAAATCAACCCTTGTCAAAATCATCACTGGCGTTGAGCGACTGGATGCCGGTAGCGTTACTTTGGACGGGAAGTCGATTCAAGTCAAATCACCGCAACACGCCCAAGACTTGGGCATTAGCACGGTCTATCAGGAGATTAATTTGTGCGACAATCTTTCTGTCGCCGAGAATATTCTTATTGGCCGTGAACCACGGAAATTTGGGCGGATCGATTGGCAAGCTATGGAGGAAAGAGCCAATCAAGTTCTGCAACGCCTGGATGTCGAGATTGATGTCACCAAAGATCTCGGTGAATATTCGATTGCTGTCCAGCAAATGGCGGCGATTGCCCGAGCGCTAGACATTTCTGACGCCAAGATTCTAATCCTGGATGAGCCAACCTCCAGCCTGGATGTCCATGAAACAGAGCAGCTCTTCGAAGTTATGCGGAAACTGAAAAGTGAGGGGCTGGGAATCATTTTTATCACCCATTTTATTGACCAAATTTATGAGGTTACCGACAGGATAACGATTCTAAGAAACGGGAATCTTGTCGGCACGCATGGAACCAGCACCCTCCCCCGGCTGGAGCTAATTGCCAAAATGATTGGCCGAGCCATGGGCGATTTTAACGATATGGTCCAAATCAAATTAACCAGCGGTAAGCAGCGTGAAGGGACCCCTTTGCTGCAAGCAAATGGACTTGGCCGAGCTGGGTCTATGCTGCCATTTGATCTGGATTTATATGCCGGTGAGGTTGTTGGGTTGGCTGGTTTATTAGGGTCGGGCCGCACAGAAACGGCACAATTGCTATTTGGCATTGATAAACCAGATAGTGGCACGCTCTCAATGGCCGGCGCTGAACTCAAGAATTTTTCACCGGCCGATGCCATTAACAAAGGGATTGCCTTTTGCCCTGAAGATCGAAAAGCGGATGGGATCGTTGACGAATTAACCGTCAGAGAAAACATTATCTTGGCAGTGCAATCCAATAAGGGCTGGGCTAAACGCCTAACCAAACAAGAACAATACGAGATCGCTGATAAATTCATCAAGATGCTGGATATCAGCACACCCTCGGCCGATCAACCGGTTAAAAACTTGAGCGGTGGCAACCAACAAAAGGTAATTTTGGCGCGATGGCTGGCGACAAACCCACAGGTGTTGATTTTGGATGAGCCAACCAGGGGTATTGATATTGGTGCCAAAGCTGAAATTCAAAAGCTTGTGTTGGAATTGGCAGAAGAAGGCAAGGCATGTATTTTTATCTCTTCAGAGCTGGAGGAGGTGTTAAGAACCTGCCACCGGATTGTTGTCCTGCGCGATCAACAAAAAGTGACGGAATTCAGCGATGAAGTGGATGAACAAACGATTATGCAAACGATGGCAGGGAGCGGATGATGAAACGGCCTGACCTCTCATGGCAAAAAATAAGAGATAGTCAACTATTTTGGCCGCTTTTGGCGCTGGCTTTGATTATGCTCTTTAATTTATTTTTTACTCCTGGATTTTATGAGATTGAAATCAAAAATGGGCATTTGTCTGGTTTTTTGATTGACATTTTGAATCGTGGTTCCATTTTGATGCTGCTGGCCATTGGCATGACGATGGTGATTGCCACGGGTGGCGTTGATCTTTCTGTGGGTGCCGTTGTGGCTATTGCGGCGGGTACAGCCACCGTTCTTATTAACCCGGCTTTGGCCACAGAGCTAATTAGTTCTGAAGAATTGATCAAGGATGCTACCAGTACACCCCTCTGGCAGTGCATCATGGCCGCCTTGCTGGTGGCGACGCTGTGTGGTTTTTGGAATGGGCTGCTTGTTTCCAAGGCAAAAATCCAACCGATGGTGGCGACCTTGGTTCTGATGGTAGCGGGTCGGGGCATTGCCCAACTCATTACGCACGGCCAAATCATTACTGTTTACTACAGCCCTTACTTTTTCATCGGGAACGGTTATGTATTAGGCTTACCGTTTACGCTTTTCATTGTGGCCTTTGTGTATTTGTGTGCCTGGTTGTGGGCCAGACGAACTGCTTTTGGGCTGTTTGTTGAGTCGGTGGGTATCAATCCCCGGTCCAGCCTCCTGAGCGGTATTAGTGAAGACAACATCAAATTGGCTGTTTATACGTTTTGTGGATTTTGCGCTGGTATTGCCGGGTTGATCTATAGTTCTAATGTTAAAAGTGCTGACGCGAATAATGCGGGGTTGATGCTGGAATTAGACGCTATTCTAGCGGTTGTGATGGGTGGCACTTTGATGTCCGGCGGCCGTTTTTCGTTATTGGCCAGCGTGATTGGGGCGTTGGTTATTCAGAGTACCACGACCACTATGTACGCAGTGGGGGTTCCGGCTATGGCGGCTTCGGCTATTAAGGGGTTAGTTGTCCTGGTTGTCATCTTACTGTATTCAGAGCAGACCAAGCTAGTGTTAACCCGTGTCATTGAAAGAGTTGGAGTCCAATCATGAGCAACAGGCTAAAAATCAACAGGAAGTTTGTGCCTTTGTTGGCTACGTTTGGCGTTTTTGCTGCTCTCTATCTGTATGGTTTTTTGCAGTACAAAGGAATGCGCCAGCCACAAGCATTTCTCAATCTGTTTATTAACAACGCCTTCCTGCTTATTACCTCTGTGGGGATGACTTTTGTCATTTTAACGGAAGGGATTGACCTTTCTGTGGGGGCGGTTATTGCCCTGACTTCAGTTGCGTCTGCTGCTTTGCTGGAAAATGTGGGATTGAGCCCTTATGTGGTCATTCCCCTGATGCTGCTCATGGGCACGTTGTTTGGCGGGATTATGGGGGCCATCATTCATTTCTTTAAGGTGCAGCCGTTTATTGTGACGTTGGCGGGCATGTTTTTTGCCAGGGGGATGTGCTTTTTCATTAGCCTGGATGCGATTCCGATCCACGATCCTTTATACCGGACGATGGCTTTGTCCCGGATTCAGCTGCCATTTTTTGAGCGGGCGTTTTTAAGCTTAAGTGCCGTTGTTGCCGTTGTGGTGTTGGTGGTGGGGATGTATATCGCTCATTTTACGCGTTACGGCCGTACCATTTATGCTATGGGTGGCAACGAACAATCCGCGTTGCTGATGGGCTTGCCTGTAGGGCGGATCAAAATCTCGGTGTATGCGCTCAACGGCTTTTGTTCCGCATTGGCCGGGATTGTGTTTAGCATCTCTTTGCTTTCTGGGCATGGTTTGTATGCCACCAATGTGGAGTTAGACGCCATTGCTTCTGTGGTGATTGGCGGCACGCTGCTCACCGGGGGGCAAGGATATGTGTTTGGCACCTTGTTTGGCGTGTTGGTTACTGGGCTGATCCAGATGCTGATTCAGTTTAATGGCGAACTCAGCTCCTGGTGGACGCGAATTGCCGTTGGGGCGTTGACGCTGATCTTTATTGGTGTGCAAAGCCTGTTTTCTTCGGACAAGAAAAAGCGTCAGACAATGGCCAGAGCTTCTGCCAAAGAACCGAACAGTCAGGGGGAGATTGCCGCAGGCGACAGGCTGAAAACCGATACTGCCTGATAGTTTTAGGCGGAGGCTAAAGAGACGATACGGCCGTCTTGCAAATGAACCACTTCATCAGCAAAGGCATCCACCGCCAGATCGTGTGTGGCAATTAAAACCGTAGTTCCTTCTACATCGGCGATGTGCCGGAAAAGCTGCAAGATTTGTTGCCCCGTGGCCGTGTCAAGCTCCCCGGTGGGTTCATCAGCCAGGATAACTTTGGGGCGGGTGGCAATGGACCGGGCAATAGCCACCCGCTGCTGCTGCCCGCCAGACAGCTCATAAGGGCGATGGTCCATCCATTTGCCCAACCCCACCACCTGCAACACTTGTTCCGTGCGCGCCCGACGTTCCTGGCGCGGTACGCTGGCCAGCCGCAGCA
>JBNKLQ010000154.1:0-14224 GCA_050292445.1 Promineifilaceae bacterium (SeqCode)
GGGTGGCCGTGGATCGCTCTTCGGCACGCTCCTCTGCGCCGCCTCCCTCGGCATCCTCCAAGTCGGACTGGCGCTCTCCGGCGTCGAGGTCGACGTCCAGAACATCGTGATCGGTGTGGTGCTGCTGTTGGCGATTACCTTTGATTACGGCCGTCGCCGCCAGCAGCGGTAGTGGATAGGGCCTTTAATTTTAAGGAGGTGATGGAAACCAGCTACCTTGTTAATCAGTATTTTTAACCGGTGTAAATTCATGAAAGGAGATGAAAGATGACACAAGAGGAAAATAGCGTACGTTTTTCTGAATTGACCAACAGGTCTGTCAATCGCCGTGGGTTTTTGCAGGGGGCCGCTGCGATAGCTGGCCTGGGTGTGTTGGCTGCCTGCAGCTCGGGCGAACCAGATGCAGCTGCTGAAGCTGATGGTGCTTTGCCTTTTGGACGGCCGTTAAAAGCCGCCTTCACCAATGCCGGGTTAGGAGCTACCTGGTGTGCCCAAGGCAAAGAAGCCGCCGAAAAATGGGGAAATTGGCTGGGGATCGAAGTCACCTGGTTTGATGGTGGCCTGAGCATTGATACTCAGCGAAAAGGTGTGGAAGATATGGCTGCCCGTGATTGGGATTTTGTCGCCATCCAAGCCTTTGGCATTGATACCCTGGTTGACCCGGTCTCGCGGATGATTGAAAAAGGTATCCCGGTTATTCAAATGGATACCACCATTTCCAAAGATGATATTGGCATTACCACCTTCCTCGAACCAGACAATATTTTCATGGGCGAAGTGGTGAGTGAAACCTTGTTCAAAGAAATTGGCGGCAGCGGCAATGTCATTATGACGCAGGGCGCACTGGGGCACACCGGCGCGCAAAAACGCGCCCAGGGCTTCCAACAAGCTGTGGCCAAGTATCCGGACATCACCGTTTTGTCTGAAGACAGCGGTGATTGGGATGTAAACAAAGTAGCGGCTCTTTGGGAAGATTATCTGGTTAAATATCCCGATATCAATGCCGGTTACTTCCATAACGACGACATGGCCCTGGCTGCCGCCAAGGTGATTGAAAATGCTGGCCGCCAAGGTGAGATTGTGCTGGGCGGTATTGATGCCATGCCAGAAGCCATCCGCGCTGTTAGTGGTGGCACGCTTCTGACGTCCGTCCGCAATCCTTCCAGCCGCATTCATTGGGGCGCGCTGCTCATCGGGGCCATGGCGGCCACTGGCGTCACCAATATTCCCAAATACATTTTGATGGATGGCCCGGTTATTACCTCTGCAAACGCAGATGGACTCTTGTTCATGGAAGAACAGCTTCTGCTTTAATAAAATTCAGGGGATTGAAAAGTTCGTGAAACGTGACCAGAGGTAAATCACGTTTCACGTTTCACCCTATGAAATTGTCATTTGCTAATGAACGTATCCCACACAACACCCTCACCTATTTTGACGTTACACCACATCACGAAACGATATGGTGGCGTTACTGCCCTGGAAAATGTGAGCTTTGATCTACGAGCCGGAGAGGTGCATGGGCTGGTTGGCGAAAATGGGGCAGGCAAAAGCACGATGATGAAGCTGCTGGCTGGCGTTTACAGCGATTACGAAGGCGAGATGCGCTTGCACGAATCGCCGGTTCGTCTTTCTTCCCCGGCCGATGCTCAGGCAAAGGGCATTGGTATGGTTTTTCAAGAACTGAGTACGTTCCAACATCTATCGGTGGCCGAAAATCTGTTCGGTCGCCTGTTACCCGCGCGCCGAGGCCTGGTAGACCGCAAGCGAATGAACCGGGAAGCGCAGCTGCATTTACAGCAATTAGGACTGGAAATTGACGTGACGACCATGATGGGACATTTACCGGTCGGTACGCAGCAAATCGTCGAAATTGCCCGCGTTATTTTCAGTGGGGCACAGATCATCATCTTGGATGAACCAACTTCGGCGCTGTCACCGCCAGAAATTCGCCGTCTGTTCGATTTTATTGTCAGTTTGAAACAACAGGGGAAAAGTCTCATTTTCATTTCCCATTTTTTGGAAGATGTCCTGGAAATTAGCGACAGGATTACGGTGTTGAAGGATGCCCATCGGGTAGCAACGCTAGAGACAAAAGACAGCAACAAACATCAACTGGTTGAGCTAATGATCGGGGCCGAAGCCAACATTCTGCAACAATCCTATGAAGAAGAAAGTCATATCGCAGAGGAACATGCTGTTGGTGATGTGGTGCTGGCAGTAGATAAGTTAACACAGCAGGGGAACTTTCAAGACATTTCTTTTGCGCTTCATGCCGGGGAGATTGTGGGGCTGTTTGGCTTTATGGGGGCTGGCCAAATTCAGTTAGCGCGCTGCCTCTTTGGCGCGGAGCGGTTTGATACAGGTGTGATGCGGTTAAACGGCCGTACCCTCAACCTACACAATACCACCCAGGCCAAAACAGCCGACATTGCTTACGTCCCTGAAAACCGGCACGATAGCCTGATGCTGCAACAGGAAATCTATAAAAACATCACCCTGGCCCATTTGCCCCGTTTACTCGGCCGTTTGCTCAACCCCAAAAAAGAAGCAGACATCGCCTTGACTCAGATAAAAAACCTGCACATCCATCCACCACAGCCCAGCCTGCCGGTTGGGGCACTGAGCGGCGGCAACCAGCAAAAAGTGGTACTGGCAAAGTGGTTGACGCAAACGCCAAAACTGCTCATCCTTAACGAACCGACGCGTGGTATCGATGTCGGTGCCAAGGATGAAGTGATGACCATCGTAAACAATTTGCGCGACCAGGGTGTGGCGACGCTCCTCATCAGTACCGAACCAGAAACCATCTTAAGCATTGCCGATCGGGCATTGGTAATGCGCAAAGGGCGACTCACCGCCGAACTAACGGGCAATCAATTAACCAAAGAAAATCTAATGACCCACGCTTAAAAGAATGAGTTATGGACAAAACAACTTCCTATCTGCAAAGTCACCGACCCAATCGCCTGGCTATCCTCTCCCACTGGGCCAGACGACGGGCACGTGACCTGGCACCTTTTATCACCCTGGTGGTGTTGGTGATCTTCTTCAGCGTCACGACTGACAGCTTTTTCAACGTCATCAATCTGCGCAACATCCTAGGGCAAATAGCCACCCTGGCGATTGTCTCCACGGGCATTACCTTTGTGCTGTTGTGCGCTGAAATTGATTTGAGTATTGCCGCCGTCGCCACGATGACTGGCGTCATTTCGGCCGTTTTGTTTGGCGAGATGGGGGTGCCCCAGGTTCCTGCCGTGCTCGTTGGCACGCTGGCGGCGACGGGGATTGGCCTGTTAAATGGGTGGAGCACAACTCGTATCGGCCTGCCATCTTTTATGGCCACACTGGCCACCATGCAGATCGCTTCCGGTTTGGGCATGTACATCACCAAGGGATCGATTCTGTACACCTTGCCGCCGCTGCTGGCTTATTTGGGCGGCGAATATATTGGCGAAACAGAACCGTGGCGGCTGCCCATTGTCATCCTGACAGGCGTCGCTGCACTGCTCATTGGGCATTTTGTGCTGACGTATACAAAATTCGGCCGTTATGTGTATATGACCGGCAGCAACCGCGAAGCCGCCCGTTTGAGTGGCATCAACACCAAGAAGATCGTCGCCGCCTGTCTGACAATTTCCGCCTTCACAGCAGGTATTACCGGCATGTTAAACACGGGTCGGCTGGGCAGCGCCCAAGGATATGGACTGGACGCTATTTTGCTAGACAGTATTTCGGCCGTTGTTTTAGGTGGGACTTCACTATTTGGCGGGGAAGGGGGTATTAAAAATACAGTCATTGGTTTATTGATCTTGGGGGTATTAAACAATGGGCTAAACCAGTTACAGATGGATATCTTTATCCGTCTTTGGGTACGCGGGGTGATTCTTTTAATTGCCCTGATCATCAATGTTTATGCACTGCGCTTACGCAATGCAACGACTGAATAAAGTAGTCTTCTAGAGGAGGAAACCATGCCGCCAACAAAACGCATCCTGGTCACGGGCGCAACAGGAAAAGTAGGTCAAGTTTTTATTGATCGTTTATTAGCTGAACCACAATTTAAACATTTCATGGTACGGGCACTTTGTCATAACCGTGTATTAGAACCACGGGACCGTCTGGAAATTGTACGAGGTTCCATTGAGCAACGGCCGTTTGTTGAAGAAGCCCTTATTGATGTAACCCACGTCTTGCATCTGGCTACCAGTAAAGAAACGCCAGAAACGATCATGGATGTGGCCGTTAAAGGGTTGTTCTGGCTGTTAGAAGTGTGCCGAGACAGCCCAACATTTGAACAGTTCATCCTAATCGGCGGGGATGCTAGCATGGGTCACTTTTTTTATGCCCATCCCATTCCGGTAACAGAAACACAAAAACATTCAGCCTACCCAGGCTGCTACGCTTTGTCCAAGGTGCTAGAGGAAGTGATGCTGGAGCAATATTTCATTCAATATGACCTGAATGGCTGCTGTCTCCGAGCGCCCTGGATCATGGAGAAGGACGATTTTAAATACCAGATCTCGTTTGGTGAAGATGTCTTTGGCGGGCCACGCTGGCGCGATTTGGTGGGGGCCGAGCAGGCTGAAAAGTTTGTCGCATCAAATACGATACCGGTCATGATTGGGTCAGACGGCCGTACCGTTAAGCGCAACTTTGTTCATGTCCAAGACCTCGTCAATGCCATCTTGCACGCCCTTGATAACCCCAAGGCCAGCCAGCAAACATTTAACATCTGTATGGATGAACCGGTAGATTATGGCGAACTAGGGGAATACCTGGCAGCAACCAGAGGGTATCCTACTGTGGAAATTAAAACGCCATATGCTTCAACCTGGTTGGATAACACAAAAGCCAAGTTTTTGTTAGATTGGCGTCCTGAGTATGATCTGGAAAAAATGGTGGAAGCGGCTTGGAATTACAAACGGGCTGCGGATGAACCACGTATTATTTGGTACCCAGGCTAATACACCAGCTACCGATTTGCCAGGGCTTGAGCGTATTTTCCGTTTGTTTGTCACCTAAAAACCTGTACGAGCTTTGCGTATGGTAGGTAGTACTCTGCGAAATGATGGATAATTCGCATCCACTCGTTTTGGGTCAAATTCAATGAAGTAATCGAGTTGATTAGGTAAAATCTCGACTTTCGCTACCTAATCTTACCCAATCAGCTTATGAAGTTCAATCCAACATTCCTCGAAATCTTCGTTTTCCTTGTCGTTTGCCTTTTCATTTTCATCTGGACCAAACATGGTCGTCGAATTCGCCGCTGGCTACAGGATTATTTCCGTCGACGACGTGGCCCACGATCCCTCAAGCTTAAATCACCTGAAGATTGCCCATTGTGTACCCGAGACATTTGTTTTCTACCACACCGACCCAAACTAGAAGTTGTTCCTTGGTCCGAACGAAAGAGCCCTAGAGGTCGCCGCAAGGCCATTGATACGAGCGGTCATGCCTGTCTCAATCCCCTGTGTGATTACTTCGCTGTCGCTGATTCCGAGATTCATGCGCTGGTGAGCAACGGCCGTCGCGGCCAGCAACAGATTCAGTATTGGAAATGCCAGGCATATGGCGGCTGTCGTACAAGCCGATACGGCACGCCCCTCTATTGGCTGAAAACACCGCTCGAACGAATCGCAATGGTGATGACAGCGATGTCTGAAGGGGTGGATATTTCAGCTGCTGTCCGCATCTTTGGCATCATCACACTACTATCACCCGCTGGATCGAACAGTGCGGCCGCCACAGTGAACGATTGCATAAGCGATTGTTTCACCGGGCATTGACAATTGGCCATCTGCAACTGGATGAACTGGTGACCAAAGTGAAACAAGAGGCTGCCAATGAACTGAAAAAAGCAAAAAATAAAACAATCACTTCCTGCTTGTCGGCTTAAAAGTGATTGCTTGTCTCCAGATCAACTCAATTTGAGCCGAATTGATTTGTCCATCATTTCCTACGGCTTCACCTTTTATTGAAGTGATGTGGGGAAAAACCTGACATTCGCCATATTGGCTATCAAGATTTTCCTGCTACTGTTTACCCTCCTTCTCACCTACACTGTATTCATATGATGCCCTGAGTGGCGGAGAACGGCTGTTTCCGTTCCCCTATGACGTTGTGTAAAAGGACTGAGAAGGAGGTCTCCTTATGTCCCAAGTGAAAGAAAAAGATGAGGCCGCAGCAAGCCCTAACCGGCGCGAATTTTTGCGAAACTTTATCGGTTTAACCGGAATTGCTGTGGTCGCTGGTGCACCTGTGGCCAGGAAAATATCCGACGCCTCGACAAACACGCCTGGTCATACCGTTAATGTAGATGTGCTGTCGGTAACGGCCGTTTCTGGCCCCCAAGACCCTATCGAGCGTATGCGCGCCGACATGGCCCGCGCCATGCAAAAACCGGTGGCCGAACGGCGCTGGATAATGGTCATTGACCTGCGTAAATGTGTGGGCTGCCATTCTTGTACCATATCTTGCGTGGCCGAAAATCATCTGCCGCCCGGCGTGGTTTACCGGCCGGTACTGGAGGAGGAAGTCGGTACTTTTCCCAATGTGACCAAACGTTTCCTGCCCCGACCCTGTATGCACTGCGATAATCCCCCTTGCACCGACGTCTGTCCTGTCGGCGCCACTTACAAAGATGAAAGTGGCGCTGTCGTTATCGACTACGACCAGTGCATCGGCTGCCGTTACTGCATCACCGCCTGCCCCTACGCGGCGCGTACATTTGACTTCGGTGAAACATACAACGGTACGACAGCGGTAAACAATGCTGCCGTCGTTGGTCAGAGCACGGCAGATCAATACGAACGCGCGGCTAGCTTTGAATATGGCGAAGGGCGCGAACGAGGAGGTCACGCAGCATCGCCCATTGGCAACGTTCGTAAATGCCATTTCTGCCTGCACCGTCTGGCGGAAGGCATGCTCCCGTCCTGTACCACTACTTGCATGGGACGCGCTACTTATTTTGGCGACGCCAATGATCCCGACAGTCTGGTTGCCGATCTCATTGGTAGCCCCAACGTGATGCGGCTCAAAGAGGAATTGGGCACTGAGCCTCGCGTGTATTACCTGACCTGATTTTAAGGAAATAGTGGAGGTTTAACATGCTCAAAAAACTGTTTTATATCCTAAGCGGCATCGCACTCCTGATTGGCATATGGGGTGTTTACAGTCGTCTGACAACCGGACATACACAAACCAACTACGGTTCCTATGTCGTTTGGGGCCTGTGGGTGTCGATGTACCTGTTCTTTGCCGGCGTTGCTGCAGGCGGTTTCATGATGGCTACGTTGGAGTATTTGTTCAATGTTCCGCTGTTCAAAGGGACCGGCAAAATTGCCCTTTGGGGAGCGCTGGTCAGCCTAGCGGCCGGACTGCTCTCAATCTGGTTCGACCTGGGGCACATGGAACGCATTTGGAAGGTTTATCTGCAGGGCAATCCCTCTTCCGTGATGTTCCAGATGGTGTGGGGCTATACGCTTTTCGGCATCATGATTGCCGGTTCGCTTTACCTGGCGCTGCGCAATCCGCAAAGTCGTTGGTTGAAGGTTTTGATGGTTGCCGGACTGGTACTTTCTTTGTTTGTCTCTGGGGCTGTGGGGGCGCTGTTGGGCGTGCAGGCGGCACGGCCGTTCTGGCACGTTGGTCTATTCCCAGTCCAGTTCCCCGTCTTTTCGCTGGCATCTGGCGCTGCTTTACTGTTGGCCATCCTGGGCTTGTTTGGACCGCGCAACGATCCCAACCGGGAACAACAGCTTTGGGTCCTCAGCCTGTTGAGCGTCGGTCTGCTCCTGGTCAAGCTCTACTTCATGTGGGCCGATTACTCCCAAAGCATCTATGGTGGCGTTCCCATGAACGTAGACGCCGTGAACCAGGTACTCTTCGGCCAATATTGGTGGGCTTTCTGGATTTTGCAGGTGCTCATTGGCTCCTTTATCCCCCTGGTCATCCTCGTGCAGCCCAAGCTGGCCAAACACAACGGCTGGGCTGGCTGGATGGGCGTTTTGCTCCTGGTGGGTTACGCTGTCGCCCGCGCCTTGATCATCTTCCCCGCCCTAGCCATCCCGGAAATAGAAGCATTAACCAACGCTTTTGGCGGATTACATCTGACCTTTGATTACTTCCCCAGCCTGATGGAATGGGCTGTTACTCTGGGGACCATCGGATTGGCATCGCTCGCGTTCCTGCTTGGCAGCGATCGTTTGCCTTTGTACTCCCAGACGACGAAGGAGGCCTGACATGATTGATAAAACACAAACCAAACAACCGGAATTTTGCGGTTTGAACCGCCGCGACTTTTTGAAGTTCTCTTCGGCTGGCGGCGCGGCCGCCCTGCTCGGCTCACTGCCTTACGTGCAGCAAGTATTGGCGCAAAACAATGGTGTATCTTACCCGCTAAGTTCACCGGAACACGTACTGTACAGCATTTGCCTTAACTGCCACAACGCCTGCCCCATCAAGGCTAAGATTCAAGATGGCGTATTGGTGAAGGTGGATGGCAACGCGTACACGCCGCAAAACATGCTGGTGCATCTGGCCGAGGATACGGCGCTAGAGGAAAGCGCCCGTGTGGACGCCCCGGTGTGCCCCAAGGGACAGGCCAGCGTTCAGGTTGCCTACGATCCTTACCGGCTACGTAAAGTCCTGAAACGTACCGGCAAGCGCGGCGAGAATCAATGGGAAAGCATTGACTTTAACCAGGCAATTGATGAAATCGTCAACGGCGGTGACCTGTTTGGCGAAGGGCACGTCGATGGTTTGAAGGATATCTACAAGCTGCGCGACCCCGAACTGTCCAAAGAACTAGCGGCTGACACGGATGCGGTTGTGGCCGGCGACATGACCATTGACGCATTCAAGGACAAACACGACGCTCACCTGGATGTCTTGATTGACCCGGATCATCCCGACAAGGGGCCGGTGAATAACCAGTTTGTTTTTTTGGGTGGGCGAATTGAACACGGCCGTAAAGAACTGGCCAAACGTTTCCTCTATGATGGTTTTGGCTCCACAAACTTCTACCTGCATACCACCATCTGCGAACAGAGCCATCACATTGCCTATAATATGATGTCCGGCAAAACCCACATGAAAGCGGACACGATGAACAGCCAATTCATCATCTTCTTTGGCACCAGTCCCTTTGAGGCCAACTTTGGCCCCACCAATATGACGCCGAAAATCACCACTAGCATGGTGGAAAACGGCCTCAAGATCGCCGTCGTCGATCCCCGCCTGAGCAAAACGGCCGCTAAAGCGTGGAAATGGCTGGCCCCCAAACCGGGCAGTGATGCTGCCATTGCCCTGGGCATGATTCGCTGGATGCTGGAAAATGAGCGCTACGACGCCAATTACCTGGCTGCCCCTAACAAAGAAGTGTCCAACGGCAATGACGAAACCAGCTTCAGCGACGCTACGCACCTGGTACGGCAAGACACGCTCGTCTTCCTCAAACCGGAAGATGCCGGTCTGGAAGTGCCTACCGATGACAATGGCGATCCCATTTCTAGTCGTGTGGTGATGGTAGAAGGGACATCGGCCCTGAGCGCCACGGCCGTATCCCTTGCTGATCTGTTCGTAGACGCCGAAATCAACGGCATTGCCGTCAAGTCCGTCCTGCAAATGCTGCTGGAACGGGCACAGGAGATGACGCTGGAGGAATACGCCGCATTTGCCGGCATCCGCGTCCGCGACATCGTAGAACTGGCCGACGAATTCACCAGCCACGGCAAACAGGCAGTCGCCGATATGTATCGCGGTCCGGTGCAGCACACCAACGGTTATTACAACGGCACAGCTATCGTTACCCTCAACGTTCTCATCGGCAATGTGGACTGGAAAGGTGGGTTAACCACCGGCGGCAGCCATTGGCACGAAGATGGCTCTAAAGGCGGCCCATTCCCCAAGAGCGTGGTGATCAACGCCCCTGGCGGCTTGAAGAAGTTTGGCCTGCACGTCAATCGCGAAGGGAACACTTACGAGAAAAGCACGCTATTTGACGGCTACCCGGCGAAACGGCCGTGGTATCCTTTCACCGGCGAGTTGTATCAGAACGTCGTCCCCAGCGCTGCCGATGGCTATCCCTATCCCATCAAAGCGTTGTTCACCCAAAAAGGGACGGTGGCCTTCGCTTCTCCGGCCGGGCAGAAGCAGTTGGAACTCCTGGCCGATCCTCAAAAAATCCCCCTCTTTATCGCCTGTGACATCGTGGTGGGTGAAACTTCCATGTACGCCGACTATATCATTCCCGACATTACCTATCTGGAACGGTGGGGTATTTCGCACACCTCCCCGGACGTGATCACCAAGATGTCGAAAGTACGGCAGCCGTTGATTGCGCCGCTGACAGAAAGTGTGACTGTGGATGGCGAAGAAATGCCCATCAGTATGGAAGCTTTCCTCATTGCCGTCAGCAAGCAGCTTGGCCTGGCCGGGTTTGGTAAAGATGGTTTGGGCGAGGGCTGGAACTTCGACCGAATGGAGCATTACTTCCTGGCGATGTGCGCCAACCTGGCTTACGGTGACAAGGATGACGGCTCAGAAACGTTACCGGCAGCTTCGGATGTGGAAATGCGCGTCTTTCGTGAAGCGCACGCCCATCTGTCCAAAGCGGTTTATGATGAAGCGGTCTGGCAAACGGCCGTTCCGGCTGACCTGTGGCCGAGTGTGGTATACCTGATTAATCGCGGCGGCCGTTTTGAAGCAGCAGATAAAGGGTACAGCGGCAGCAAAATGGTCCATCAATGGAAAGGCCAATGGAACCTGTACGTGGAGAAAGTAGCTAAAGGCAAGAATTCCATGACGGGCAAGAACTTCAGCGGCCTGCCCAAGGTGGAACCCGTGCTAGATGCTGCCAGCAACGAAGTGAAAGATGACGGCGACTTCACGCTGATTACTTATAAAGAGATAACCGGTGGGCAATCCCGTACGGGTGGCGCTTACTGGACAACGGCCGTTCTCGCCGAAAACTTCATCGCCATCAACACCGTAGACGCCAAACGGTTGGGGCTGGAAACCGGCGACAAAGTCCGCATTATTGGCCCCACGTTCACCGAACCGTTCAAGCTGGCCGACGGCAATGAGTTTGACACGGTGGGTGCCATCAAAGTAGTGGAAGGGATTCGTCCTGGTGTCGCCGCTGCCTCCTGGAGCTACGGCCATTACGCCTATGGTGCCAACGATATTGTCGTGGACGGCGAGACGATCCAGGGCGACCCCCGACGTAGAACCGGTGTGGTTCCCAATCCGGCTATGCGCCTCGACCCGGTGGTGGGCGACGTTTGCCTGACCGACCCCATCGGCGGCAGTGCCAGTTTCTATGACACGCTGGTGAAGCTGGAGAAGGTGTAAGCAGTTTCTAGAGATTGGTTCAATCTGCGAGATTGAACCAATCTTCAATGGAAGGGGGTCCAGAGTCCGCTTTGGACTCCCTTTTTAATTGTGAATTTTGGACGATTAATTATGTGTAGTTGGGGAGAAAAGGAGCTGATGATGTGGAAACGATTGGGTCTGGTCGTTTTGGTTATCCTCTTCTTGGCAGTTGGCTGTTCTGTTACCAGCCAGAGTGATCAGTTACAGGAAACGACGGCTGATGAAACGGCCGTTCTCCCTTCTCCAACACCAGACATGACGGCTTACTGGGATACTGTTCACGCCGCAGAGGCCGCATACGAGGCCGGTCAATTTGAGCAAGCGATGGTCCTGGCCCAAGAAGCTGCCGCAATCAGCCCTACGGACAGCGCGGCCTGGAATATCTTTCAAGAGTCAGCGGTGGCCCAGGCTGGAGATAGCTACCTGCGTAACTTGCCGGACCACCGTTACCGCAAGAATACCGAGCAGTTTCTGGCTGACGTATCCAATGGCATGCAGTATTTTATCATTGACGTGCGCGAACCGGATGAATTTACTGCCGGTCATGTCGAAAATGCCGTGAATATCCCTCTGCGCGAGCTGGCCCAACAGCTTGCTCAACTGCCCGACAGCAAGAGCCATCCGATTTTGGTCTACTGCCACACACAAAAGCGGGCCACGCACGCCCTGATTGTTTTGCGGGAGTTGGGCTATACCAATGTCTGGAATCTGGAAGGCGGTTGGGCTGAGTATGAGGCGTGGACGGCCGTTAACCCCACACCCACCCCCGGTCCCACGGCGACCCCAGAGCCAGAACCACCAAGCTGTTAGGTATGAAACTGCTACTCGCCTTCACGCCCTTTCATACCCCGGCTTCACCGCCGTTCGGGCTGGCCTGCCTGAAGGGTGCATTAGCAGTGTCCCAGCCGGAAACGCAGGTATTGGTTCGTGACTGGAACCTGGCCTTCTTCCGTCGCTGGTTGGGGGGGACGATGCCGGATTTGTGCACCTACCATCCAGCACACCTGCTGGGGACGGTGTGCCCCTCACTCATCACACAGAACGGGCTGGGCCAACAACTGCTGGCCGATTTGACCCATCTGCCCACGACACCGGAGGCGCAAACCCGCTACATGCAGGCAGCGCGCATCCTGGATGATTTTTACACGCGGTTGTCTCGCTTTTATCACGACATCCTCTTTCCGGTTGTAGAAGGACGGCAGAAACTGAATCGTCAGGCCGCCGATGCCCTCTTTGGCGCAGAACTGGCTGAAGTGGCCGCAGAAAAACCGGATGTCGTCGGTTTTTCGGTGCTGACGGAGCATAATTTGCAGTACACCTTGGCGCTGGGACAGGTAATCAAACAGCGGTTTGGTATTCCCATCGCCTTGGGCGGGGCAATGATGTCCCATTTGGAGCCGGATGAACTGCTGGCGGCGTATCCTTGGCTGGACTTTGTCTTTTTTGGTGAAGCAGAGGAAAGTCTGGCCCAGTTTGTTGCCGCTGGCTTGGATGGGGATTTGAGCGGGATTCGTGGATTGGCGTATCGAGATGGGCAGAAGGTACATGTGGCGGAACGGCCGTCCCCCATCAACCTTTTCCATCTGCCACCACCCGATTTCAGCGACTACCCCCTGGAAGACTACATCGCCCCGGAGCCGGTCCTGCCCATCATTACTAGCCGGGGTTGTTACTGGGGTAAATGTACCTTTTGTAGCCATACACGGCCGTATGGTTCCCACGTGCGCGTACGCCAACCGGCTGAGGTGATTGACGAAATGGCAGCACAGATGGAAACATATGGCGTGCGCCGCTTCCTGTTTGTCGACGAAGCCATCTCGCCGCGTATGATGCGCCACTTGAGCCAGGGCATCCTGGACCGTGGCTTGGACGTGCAGTTTGGTATGGAAGGGGTGCGCGTTGAGGAAGCGTTTGACGCAGACCTGCTGCGGTTGGCACACCAAGCGGGCCTGCGCTGGATTTACGTGGGCATCGAATCGGCCAACCAGCGACTGCTGGACTTGATCGAAAAGGGCATCACGATTGAGCGCGTTGAACGGTTAATTGCCGCCTGTCATCAGGTTGGTGTTGTGCCGCAGCTGTCGTTTATCGTCGGGTTGCCCGGTACCACGGAAGCCGAACTGCAAGAAGAGATCGCCTTCCTCAAGCGGCATCCCATGGACAGTTCATCGTTTGTGCTGCTGCATGGCTCGCCGATGGCGGAAGACCCGGCGCGGTTTGGCATTCGCGTTGAAGGGCAAGAGGTGATGTACAAGACGCCGCATGGTGTGGTTCACGCGCCTCGCTTCCACTTTACGGTGGCCGAGGGATTGTCGCCGGTGACGGCCGATGCCATCGTGGAAGCGGCCGGTCCCTATCCAAAGATGCGACCGCATTTGGGCGAGGTCCACGCTACCCTACTGGCAGACACGGACTTTTTCCACTCAGAAGAACGGCCGCCTGCCCCCATGACCGGCGACGAGATTGCCTTGCAGAGTTTGTCGCAGCAGCGGGCGAATGGAAGGGTGAACGGCCGTTGGTTTTTACACATGCTGGGCTGCCTGGAGGACCAGAGTAGGTTAGAGGAAGTATTTGTAATTGTCCAAGCCGGACTGGCGGCGCATGGTCAGGAGCAAATTATGCGGCAAATGTTTCAGCTTCATCTGGTGGCAGCGTTAAATGCGCGAAATCGGCCGGAAGATGTGGTGAAATTGATAGGGGCAAACGGCCGTACCCTGCCTGCGCTGCACGGCGAACGGGCGCGCGCCTGGTTCGCTCTGGGAAAACCGGCTCAAGCGCTGCGCGATTTGCGGGTGATGAGTCAATCGGGCCACGAGATTCGCTGGATGCACTTCATTCAGGGCCTCTG
>JBNKLQ010000155.1:0-14151 GCA_050292445.1 Promineifilaceae bacterium (SeqCode)
CGTGCCGCTGCAGGTGCTGGCCCAAGCGGAGGCGATGGTGCAAACAGTCCTGACTGCGCTAGATGTAGTGGGAGTATTGTGTGTAGAATTTTTCTTGACTCCTACCCCCGGCCCCTCCCCCTGGAATGGGGAGGGGAGCAGGCTGTTGCTGAACGAAATTGCGCCGCGCCCGCACAATTCTGGCCATCTTACCATCGAGGCGTGCGTGACCAGCCAGTTTGAGCAGCAGCTGCGCACCGTCTGCGGCTTGCCTGTAGGCGACACAACCTACCTGCGTCCGGCAGCGATGGCTAATGTGTTAGGGGATTTGTGGGATTTTCGACGCAAAGACGCAAAGGGGCAGATAGCGCAAAGGAAAGCATCTGCACGCAATCTGCGTCAATCTGCGAAATCTGCGGATAAATCTCCTGATTGGACGGCCGTACTCACTAACCCCCACCTGAAGCTGCACCTGTACGGCAAAGAAACTGCCCGCCCTGGCCGCAAAATGGGGCATCTTACTGCGCTGGCAGACAGCGTAACCGAAGCAGAAAAGATTGTTAGAGGAGCAAGGGAGAGATTGGTCATTGAGTAATTGAGTAATTAGGTAATTGGACAATGACTCAATTACCTAATTACCCAATTACAGAATCACCATTTCCCAAAGTAGAGTTAGAAATGGACAACCTTGATTTTCATGAAAATGATAAGTTTCACGATGAATGTGGCGTTTTTGGCGTGTATGCGCCGGGGCGCGAGGTGGCGCGGCTGACCTTTTTTGGCCTGTATGCCTTGCAGCATCGCGGGCAGGAAAGCGCTGGTATTGCTACTTGCGACGGCCGTTCCGCCTTCAGCCACAAAGGGATGGGTCTCGTCTCGCAAGTGTTTAATGAGGACAATTTACGGCCGTTGCAAGGCCAGATGGCCATTGGCCAAACGCGATACTCCACCACGGGTGGATCGCACCTGCGCAACGTGCAGCCGTACCTGATTGAGACGATTTATGGCCCACTGGGTGTGGCCCACAATGGCAACTTGACCAACGCGCTGCACCTGCGGCACCAATTACTTAAGCGGGGCGTGGGGCTTTCCTCCACCAGCGATAGCGAGGTGATTACCCAGATGCTGGCCGCCCCTGCCGAAGTTTGGACGCCGACTAATGGCAACGGCAAGGAAAACGACCGCTGGGTGGCGCGCCTGCGGGCGATGATGGGTGTGGCCGAAGGTGCGTATTCACTAACAATTCTGACGCGTGAAGCGATTTATGCTGTGCGAGATCCGTTGGGATTACGGCCGTTGTGCTTGGGTCAGCTTGGCGATGGCGGCTATGTCGTCGCCAGCGAATCATGCGCCCTGCACACCATCGGAGCGGATTATTTGCGCGAAATCATGCCTGGCGAGATTTTGCGCCTGGATCATGAAGGGGTCACTTCTTTCACCGGGGTCAAGTCACAGCAGCGTGGCCTGTGTATTTTTGAATATGTTTACTTTGCCCGGCCAGATTCTGTATTTGAAGGCCAGGTCATCCACGAAGTGCGCCAACAGTTAGGGCGCATGCTGGCCCGCGAAGCCCCCGTTGAGGCTGATGTGGTGGTTGGTGTACCCGATTCGGCCACGCCCGCAGCCATTGGCTATAGCTTAGAGTCTGGTCTGCCCTTTACTGAAGGCTTAACGAAGAATCGCTATATCGGCCGAACCTTTATCCAGCCCGATGACCAGCTGCGTAAAGAGGGCGTACGCATCAAATACAATCCGCTGGAGGCCAACCTGAAGGGCAAGCGCGTCATTCTCATCGACGATTCGATTGTGCGCGGCAACACGGCCGGACCGCTGGTGCAACTCATCCGCGATGGTGGGGCCAAAGAAGTGCATGTGCGCGTTTCCTCGCCGCCGGTACGCCATCCTTGTTTCATGGGCATCGACATGGCCACGCGCAAAGACCTCATTGCTCACAAGCTGGATACAGAAGGCATTCGCCAGCGCATCGGTGCCGACAGCCTGGCGTATCTCAGCCACGAGGGTATGGTCGAAGCCGTCACCAAGGGCATTCGCCAGCAAACAGGCCACTGTACGGCTTGCTTCTCCGGCGACTACCCGATCCAAATCCCCGAATGGCTGTTTGATGATGAACGGGATCGGGAGAAGCTAATTTTTGAGGATATGTGGGGATGATGCAGTGGTCAGTAATCAGTAATCGGTAATCAGTAAACATCTACTGATTACTGACCACTGATTACCGATTACTGGTCGGGAATAAACAATGACCAGATTGAAAGTTTTGGTAGTAGGTGGTGGGGGGCGTGAGCATACGTTGGTGTGGAAGCTGGGGCAGTCGCCAGCCGTAAGAGAGATTTTTGTGGCTCCGGGGAATGCGGGCACGGCCGTTTCTACCCAAAATGTGCCGATTAAAGATGGCGACATTGACGAACTGCTCAACTTTGCCCAGGAAAAGCAGATTGATTTGACGGTGGTGGGGCCGGAGGTGCCGCTGGCGTTGGGGATTGTGGATGCGTTCCAGGCGGCAGGTCTGCCGATTTTTGGCCCGACGCAGGCGGCGGCACAGTTGGAGGCGTCGAAGGCATTCGCCAAGGAGTTTATGCACAAATTGGGGATCCCTACGGCCGTTTCCCAAACATTTACTGATTATGAAGATGCGGTAAGGGCGCTTCGCGAGGCGCCCCTACCAAATGGCATCGTGGTGAAGGCCAGCGGGTTGGCTGCGGGCAAGGGCGTGGTGGTTTGCGACGACGTGGCCCAGGCCGAAGCGGCGCTGCGTGAAATGCTGCTGGACGGTGCGTTTGGCGTGGCGGGGGCCGAGGTGGTCATCGAGGAGCGGCTAAATGGGCCGGAACTGTCGCTGCTGGTGTTGACCGATGGCAAAACGGCCGTTCCCCTCAGCCCAGCCCGCGACCACAAACGCGCCTACGACAATGACCAGGGACCCAACACTGGTGGCATGGGTGCTTTTGCGCCGCCGCCCGACGTGGACGAGGCGCTGATCGCCCAAATCATGCAAACCATCGTGCAGCCGACGATTGACGGCATGGCGACCTTGGGCACGCCGTACGTCGGCGTGCTGTACGCTGGTCTGATGCTCACGGCGGACGGCCCGAAGGTGATCGAGTTCAACTGCCGCTTTGGCGACCCGGAAACGCAGGTGGTGCTGCCTTTGCTGGAGTCTGATTTGGTGGCATTGATGCTGGCTTGTGTGAACGGCCGTCTCTCCCCAGACATGGTGAAAATTCATCCAGGCGCTTGCGCCACCGTCGTTATGGCTGCGCCGGGCTACCCGGCCAGCTATCCCAAAGGATTACCCATTACTGGGCTGGACGACCTGCCAGACGATGTGATGGTGTTCCATGCGGGAACGGCCGTAGCGGATGGCCAGCTCGTCACCAACGGTGGGCGGGTTTTAGCGGTGACGGCGCGGGGGGATGATTTGGCAACGGCCGTAACTCGTGCCTATGCTGGTGTAGAAAAGGTTCATTTTGACGGTGCCCATTTCCGCAAAGATATTGGCAGACAAAGTTCCGCTTATGCGGCGGCTGGCGTGGATTTAGATGCTGGCAACCGGGCGACGACTTTGATGAAAACGGCCGTACACAGCACGTTTGGCCCCGAAGTGTTGTCTGGCGTGGGCAGCTTTGGCGGTTTGTTTAGCATCAGCGCGGCCAAAGAAATGGCCCGGCCTGTCTTGGTGGCTTCCACCGACGGCGTGGGCACCAAAACGATGGTTGCTGTCGCCATGAACCGCTGGGATACGATTGGTCAGGACATCGTCAACCATTGCCTTGACGACATTTTGGTGCAGGGGGCGAAGCCGCTCTTTTTCCTTGATTATGTGGCCTCGGCCAAACTAGACCCGGAGCAGATTGCCACGGTGGTGAGCGGCATTGCCGCCGCCTGCCGCGAAGCTGGTGTTGCTTTGCTGGGTGGCGAAACGGCTGAAATGCCCGGCGTCTACCAAACTGGCGAACTGGATTTAGTGGGCACGGTCGTGGGCTTGGTGGATCGAGAAAAGATTATTGACGGTTCACGCATTTCTGCTGGAGATATGATTTTGGGTCTGCCCAGCAGCGGCCTGCACACCAACGGTTTTACGCTAGCGCGGCATGCTTTACAAGGTTTGGATTGGACGGCCGTTCAGCCTCAACTCAACGACACGGTTGGCAACACACTTTTAACGCCGCACCGTAGCTATTTGGCAGATGTTCAGGCATTGCAAACGGCTGGTATCGACATTCGCGGATTGGCGCACATCACTGGTGGTGGCCTGATCGACAATCCGCCGCGCATTTTTCCAGCGGGGCTGGGGGCGCGGCTGCGGCGCGGCAGTTGGTCAGTACCACCTATCTTCAAGCTCATCCAGCAGCAGGGCAAAATCAGCGACGCCGAGATGGCCCATGTGTTTAATCTGGGGCTGGGGATGCTGGTGTTTGTGCCGCGTGAGCAGGTGGATTTGGCAGTTACGGCCGTTCCGCAAGCTCACATCGTCGGCGAAATGGTTGCTGGTATTGACGGCGTTATTTTTGAAGAATAGGACGCGGATGAACGCAGATAAACGCAGATTTTTCTCTGAGCAACTCTGTGGCTCCTCTGTGCCTCTCTGTGTTCCTTCTTTTTCTGGAGAAATCTGCATGAGTCTATCTCGGTTGGTGATTCTAATTTCTGGGTCGGGCAGTAATTTGCAGGCGATTTTGGATGCGATTGGGGACGATACAATACAAGCCGTTCCCAGCCTCGTCGTGTCTAATCGTAAAAACGCGTATGGATTGGTTCGCGCCGAGCAGGCTGGGGTACCTACCGCGTACTTTCCCTTTAAACCTTATCGTGATGCAGGCAAGGCGCGGGAGCAGTATGATGCAGATTTGGCGGAATTGATACGGCCGTATCAACCCGATCTCATCATTTTGGCTGGTTGGATGCACATCCTCAGCGCGGCGTTTTTAAATCATTTTCCTAACAAGGTTATCAACTTGCATCCCGCGCTGCCGGGGCAGTTTGCTGGGACACACGCTATTCAACGTGCCTACGAGGCGCACCAGCGTGGCGAAATCGATCATACCGGCTGCATGGTTCACTATACCATCCCTGAGGTAGATGCTGGTCCGGTGATTGCTCAGGCGGAGGTGCCCATCTTGCCAGAAGATAGTTTGGCGGACCTGGAAGCGCGCATGCACCAGACGGAACATGAGTTGTTGGTAACGGCCGTATGCCATGTTTTAGCTGAGCATTAGCCGATCATTTTGCAGCTGTTCTACCCCCTGATGACTGTGTTATAATATGCCCTCAACATCCCAATTATCGGATAAATTTTTGTATAAAGTTGGAGAGTAACTATGTCTGGACATTCTAAGTGGTCCACCATCAAACATAAAAAGGCGGCTACGGATAAAAAACGCGGCAAGATTTTCACGCAGCTGACCAAAGAGTTAACCATTGCCGCCCGAGAGGGTGGTGGCGATCCCTCCTTCAATACTCGGCTGTCGTTAGCGATTGACAAAGCCAAAGCCAATAATATGCCTAAAGATAATATCGAACGGGCGATTAAACGTGGCACGGGTGAGTTAGAAGGTAGCGAACTGTTTGAGCTGATGTACGAAGCCTATGCGCCTAATGGCATTGGTGTCTTGGTAGAAGTTGTGACCGATAACAAAAATCGTGCCGTGGCCGACTTGCGTCATGCCTTGAGCAAAAACGGAGGCAACATGGCAGAGGCTGGCTCAGTGGCCTGGCAGTTTACCCGCAAAGGCTACATTGCTGTTGGTGGCGAAGTCGATCAGGATGAGCTGTTTTTGGTAGCAGCCGATGCCGGTGCTGACGACATTCAGTTTGGCGAGGTGGCCGAGGTGTATACTGAGCTGGAAACTTTCCAGGCGGTGCGCGAGGCGATTAAAGATGCTGGCATGGAAGTTGAAGAAGCCAGTATGGTTTATGAGCCGAATAATGCCATCGAACTAACTGAGTCTGATGCATTGCAGGTGATGCGCGTCATTGAGGTTATTGAAGACCTGGACGATGTGCAAAACGTTTACTCCACGCTGGAAATTAGCGACGAAGCGATTGCTGCGATGGAAGCAGCGTAACTGATTGTGAATTGTGAATAATTAATTGTGAATGGTTAACGGAAATCCATTCACAATTCGCGATTCACAACTCACAATTCATGATTCTTCATGCGTATTTTGGGATTGGATCCCGGCACGGCAACCACCGGGTACGGCATTGTGGATGTGGAGGAAGGGGAATTTACGGCCGTAATTTACGGCGTCATCAAAACCCCAGCCAAAATGCCCATGCCCCAGCGCCTGCAAATTATCCAGCAAGAACTCCAGCAGCTTTTAGACGAGTACAAGCCAGATACCGTGGGCATTGAAGAGGTCTTTTTTGGCCGAAATGTGACCACGGCCATAACCGTGGGACAGGCGCGAGGCGTGCTGCTGCTGACGCTGGCTAACGCCGGGCTGCCCATCGGTGAATATTCCCCGCCAAAAATTAAGGACGCGGTCACTGGCTACGGCAAAGCGGACAAAGCGCAGGTGCAGCTCATGGTGCGCAACCTACTCGATCTCGAAGAAACGCCCCGCCCCGATGACGCTGCCGACGGACTGGCGGTGGCTATTACTCATTACCATTATCAACGCTTTGAATCCTTATACGATTGATTGATATTAAATTTAATGTCAGAAGTTCAAACCTGAGGGCCGATAATTAAGCGAGTTGAGGAAGAATAGTTGCGTTATTCTAATTTGCTAAACGGTTGTGATTTACATTTGCACATTTTAGGGGCATATTACGCCGAAGATGTGTTAGAACTGGGTAAGGATCATTTCCAAAACATCAATTGGGATGAGTGGGGATATGTGGATGCTTATGAGGCCGCTTTTGGTGTTCGCCCCGATCCAATGACAATCTTTGAACAAGCTCTGAACGATGAAAATGGTGGTTTTGAGCGCTTCAAAAAACTTCATGTTTACAATGAGGAAGATGGTGGTGATTTTACCCGATGGGAAGCAAAGGGTAAGTTTTTTAGCAGTGTTTGGACTTATTACCGTCGTATGGGTGAAACGGGAGATCGCACCTTACTAAAGTTGATGCTAAATCGTCATCGCTCAGAAGAACTGGATTATGTGGAATATCGTTTAGGTAGTGGAATGGATGGGTTTCTTTACTGGCATAGTTTGTGTGCTCAGGTATTACAGGAAGCCAGCGACGACACCTTTACCGCTCGCTACATTCTCAGTTTCCCACGGTATGCGCCCTTAGAGGCTTACGCTTTGACAAAAACCTTGCTCGATGCCCATCCAGAATTAATATCGACAATAGTTGGTATTGATTTTGCCAGTATTGAGGAAGGCTTCCCCCCAAAGATAATGAAGCCCTTTTTTGCAGAAGTTGCTAAAGACAACCAAGAGCGTCCGGAACGCGCTCTGGATATTGTTTATCATGTTGGAGAATCCTACTTCGATAAATCTCTAGAAAGTGCTGTGCGTTGGTGCCATGAAATAGCAGAAATGGGAGCGAAACGAATTGGTCATGCCATTGCTCTAGGACTTGAGCCAGCCATTGCCGTGTCCAGACGACAAGATGCACATGAAGGCGAATTTGTCAGCGAGCGTCTTGACCAAATTGCTTACGATATGCGTTATAAAGAAGCCTTGGTTGCATATGGCGTAGATGTAAATGAAAAAGCATTGGCAGATGAGCGGACAGCCTTACTCACCATGAACTTGGACGAAGAGATTAAACGGCCGTACGATGAAAAGCGTTTAGATGAGGTACGTCGAAGACAAAAGTTTGTGCTTGACTGCCTCATAGAATTGGGAACAGTCATTGAATGCTGTCCAACATCCAACTTGCGTATCGGAGGCGTTCCAGACTCAATCTATCATCCTTTGCATCAATTTTTGGATACAGATGTCAATTTGGTGATTTGTTCGGACGATCCTGGCAGCTTCGACATCACCTTGAATTCAGAGATAGATTGGGTGCTGACGCACACTGGCATGACAGAGGAATCTCTGCAATGGCGATTAGGCGATCCACGCCGCTTTCGTTTAGGACAACAAAGAGTTAAGATTTAGCGGGACATGTCCCACATACCAACGATAGGATGTTGTGAGCTGACTATGATAGCTTCTTTGAGTGGCACGATTCTAAAAATTGAAGAAAGCAGCCTGGTGATTGGCGTGGGCGGTGTGGGTGTGCGGGTATTTGTGCCGCGCACGGTGCTGGAAGATGTGGGTGGCGTGGGCCGCTCGCTGCGGCTGCACACGCATCTCATCGTGCGGGAGCAGGAGCTGTCGCTGTATGGTTTTGAGACGGAAGAGGATTTGCAGCTGTTTGAGGTGCTGCTGGGGGTGAACGGCGTTGGTCCCAAAGTAGCGCTCTCCATTTTGGCCACGCTGAGTCCAGAGATGTTGAAGAGTGCCATTATGCGGGAGGAAACGGCCGTTCTCCAGCGTGTCCCCGGTATTGGCAAGAAAACGGCCGAACGCATCATGTTCCAGCTGCGCGATAAATTGGATTTAACTCAGGTGAGTACGGCCGTACCGTTGGTCAGCGATGTGGATGCTGATGTGATTGACTTCCTCACCGGGCTGGGATTCAGCATTGTAGAGGCGCAATCTGCCCTGCAAAACATTCCCCGCGACGTCAAATCCTTCGACGAGCGGGTACAAATGGCGCTGCAACGTCTGGACCAGGGGTAGTTATGAGCAATTTAGAACAAGAGATGTGGGACTTTCTGCACCGGCACATTCAAAGCATCTTTAGCAAAGATGTGGCAACTTACAAAACAACTACCGCCGAAGATTTGTCGCTGTATGAATGGTTTGTCACGCCGCACCGGCAGGATGGGCTGGACTTCCACTTTTTCATGATTGATCACAGCTGGGCGGGTACGGATAGTGATTTTCGTTATGATTTATGGGAACCCAGGGTGCAGATTTATGGAGAAGAAGAGGGTGGGGTGATTACGGCCGTTGTCTCCTACACCTTCATGCTTTCCATTGCCACCGATGCGGGTATTCAGCACCGCAGCCACAACGAAAGCCGCGTCCTCATCAAGGATGCCGATGGCTGGCGGGTGGTGCACGTTCATAAATCCCCCACCTGGCGCGCACCGCACGAACCTAGTTAGAGCTAAAATCCCCATTTTTGCCAATTCAAAAGCAATATTACAAACCGTGAGGGATTTGCTAAAATCAGGTTCGGTTTGCTCTCAATGCTTGCCTAAAAACGAAAGTGATAAAAATCTATGCTATTTTCAATTACAACAACCCATCAACCGGCAACCGATCTCGGTTATTTGTTACACAAACATCCAGACAAGTTGCAGACATTCAAATTAAGCTTTGGTAAAGTCCATATCTTTTACCCTGAAGCGACAGCGGAAAGTTGTACAGCGACGCTCTTGCTAGATATTGATCCCATGAAGCTTGCTCGCGGTGCCGGGAAGCGCAATTTTAGTTTTGCTTTGCAGCCCTATGTTAATGATCGTCCTTACGTGGCCTCGTCGTTTTTGAGTGTGGCCCTTGCTCAAGTTTATGGGACGGCTTTGAACGGCCGTTGCAAAGATCGCCCTCACCTGGTTAACCAGTCCATTCCCCTAAAGGCACATCTTTCGGCGGTTTCCATTCTCGATGACATCGCCATTGTGCCCCGCTTATTTGAGCCGCTCGGTTATACAGTAACTGTGGAACAAATTGAGTTGGATCCGCAATTCCCGGAATGGGGCCAAAGTCATCTGTATTCGCTGACTTTAGCGAATACAGTACCTTTGCAGACGTTGTTGAATCATTTTTACGTTCTCATTCCGGTGCTGGACAATGATAAACATTACTGGGTGGGGGAAGATGAAATCGATAAGCTGTTGAAACGAGGCGAATCCTGGTTGGGTACGCACCCCGCACGAGAGGAAATTATCAGTCGTTCTCTGAAGCGCCAGCGATATTTGACCAAGCAGGCGTTGGCGCAGTTGCTGGAAGATGGTGCAGAAGAAAGCGAACCTGATGCTCAAGAAGACAAAGCAGAAAGTACGCTTGGTCTGCATCAGCAACGTTTAGAAACGGTTGTAGAAACTTTGAAAATAAGCGGCGCGCAAGCGGTACTTGATTTGGGTTGTGGCGAAGGGAAACTGCTTCGCCTGTTGTTACAGGATCAGCAATTTACCAGGATTTTGGGCATGGATGTCTCTTATCGCAGCCTGCAAACCGCTCAGGAACGTCTGCATCTTGAGGAACTCCCCACCAGACAGCAAGCGCGCATTCGTTTAAAGCAGGGTTCGCTGATGTACCAGGATGAAACACTGACTGGTTATGATGCCGCTGCTGTCGTTGAAGTGATTGAGCATCTCGATGCTGACCGCCTCAAGGCTTTTGAAAAAGTTTTGTTTCAATACGCCCAACCCAAAATGATTGTGATCACCACGCCGAACCGCGAATACAATATCATGTGGCCTGATTTGCCTGCTGGGCAATTTCGGCATCCGGATCACCGCTTTGAGTGGTCGCGCAACGAGTTCCAGGAATGGGCCACAAAGCTTGCTGCCGAGTATGGCTACGCCGTTCGGTTTAAGAATTTGGGACCAGAAGATCCCGCTGTGGGTTCCCCGTCACAAATGGGGGTATTTGAGCGATGAATTTAACTATTCCAGAATTAGCCCTTGTTGTGCTGATTGGACCCTCTGGCTCAGGCAAATCCACCTTTGCCCGGCAGCACTTTTTGCCCACAGAGGTGTTGTCGTCAGATTATTTTCGTGGCTTGCTGGCAGATGATGAGAATGATCAGACAGTGACCAAGGATGCTTTTGAGGCTTTGAATTACATTGCGGCGAAGCGGTTGGCGAACGGCCGTCTCACCGTCATCGACGCCACCAATGTTAAACCACAGGATAGGAAACAGTATGTACAGCTTGCCCGCCAATATCACGTTTTGCCTGTGGCGATTGTGCTGGATTTGCCAGAGCCGATTTGCCAGGCGCGTAACGAAGCACGGGCGGATAGGACGTTTGGCAAACACGTCATCCGCAACCAGATACGGGAAATGCAGCGCTCTTTGCGCAGGCTCAAAAAAGAGGGCTTTCGCCGCATCCACACTTTGCATTCAGTTGAAGAAGTGGCTGTGGCCGAAATTCAACGTGAACCTTTGTGGAACAATCGCCGAGAAGAACATGGCCCATTTGACATCATTGGCGATCTTCACGGTTGTGCCGATGAATTGGAACTACTGCTAGAGAAGCTCGGCTACATTTGGGAGGAATTGCCGGAAAAAAGTTTCTACACTTACCATCGCGTTTACGAACATCCTGAGGGGCGCAAAGCTATTTTTCTGGGCGATCTGGTGGATCGCGGACCACGGATTTTGGATGCCTACCAGTTGGTGCATCACATGCTCAAAGCCAATCACGCATTTTGTGTGCCGGGCAATCATGACACCAAGTTGTTGCGGTATTTAAACGGCCGTAACGTGCAAATCAAACACGGCCTGCAACAAACATTGGATGAGATAAACGCCTTGCTTGATGTCAAAGCATTTGAGCAAGAGATGGCCCAATTTATCTACTCGCTCGTCAGCCATTATGTGCTGGATGATGGCAAGCTGGTTGTGGCTCATGCGGGCTTAAGGGAGGAATTGCAAGGGCGAGCCTCTTCGCGCGTACGGGATTTTGCTTTGTACGGCGAAACAACCGGAGAAACGGATGAATTTGGCTTGCCCGTCCGCTATAACTGGGCGCTGGAATATCGCGGACAGGCAGCTGTGGTGTATGGTCACACACCGGTACCTCAAGCTGAATGGCTAAACAACACCATCAACGTTGATACCGGTTGCGTTTTTGGCGGGGCGTTGACTGCCTTGCGTTATCCAGAGCGCGAACTTATTTCTGTACCTGCCGCAAAAGAATATGCCAAACCGGCGCGTCCTTTGCAAAACGTTGCAGTTGATTCTCCGCAAACAGCTCAGCAAATGAGCGACGATGTGCTGGATTTGGCAGACGTAACGGGTAAGCGAATCATCCAAACCAGGCTGCGGCGAAAAATTACGCTTGAGGCGGAAAATAGCACAGCCGCCCTTGAGGTCATGAGTCGGTTTGCTGTCTCGCCCAAGTGGCTTATCTACCTTCCCCCAACAATGTCGCCAACTGAAACGAGTAGTGAGCCTGACCTGTTAGAGCATCCTACGGAAGCATTCAACTACTATCGCAAGAATGGGGTGACGGACCTCATCTGCCAGGAAAAGCATATGGGGTCACGGGCTGTGGTGATTGTCGGTCAAGATGAAACGGCCGTTCAACAACGATTTGGTGTTTCGGATAGTGCGCTGGGTATTGTATATACTCGCACGGGGCGGCGCTTTTTTACGGATACGGCCGTTGAACAAGAACTTCTAAGTTATCTGCAAGAAGCATTAACACGTTCAAAATTTTGGCAAGAGATGGAAACATCTTGGGTTTGTTTAGACTGTGAACTAATGCCCTGGTCTGAGAAGGCCCAATCCTTGCTCAAGGATCAATACGCCGCTGTAGGGGCTGCGGCGCGGGCCTCACTCGGCGAGGCCATTCAGCAGCTTAACCAATTGGCTCAGCGACACATTGAAGCAGGCGGTTTAAGGGATCAGTTTGTGCAAAAGTCAACCTTAATCGACCAATATCGACAGGCTTATCAAAACTATTGCTGGCCTGTGCAAAGTGTGCATGATTTGAAGTTAGCTCCCTTCCATATTCTAGCTACGGAAAACCAGGTACATGTAGATAAAAATCACCGCTGGCACATGGAAACGATAATACAAATAGTTGCTGGACAAACGGCCGAAATTTTGCTGCACACAAACCATGTTTACGTTGATCTGAGTGATTTAGACAGTGAGGAAAAGGCTATTAAATGGTGGGAACAGCTCACAAGTAAGGGCGGAGAGGGTATGGTGATTAAGCCGCTTGACTTCATTACGTTCAGCCGCAAAGGGTTAGTTCAACCGGCAATAAAATGCCGTGGCCGCGAATACTTGCGCATTATTTACGGGCCTGAATACACGTTGCCCGCCTACCTGCAAAAGCTAAAGCGCCGTAACGTGGGCCGAAAACGATCATTGGCCTTACGGGAGTTTGCTTTGGGGATCGAGGCGCTGGAACGTTTTGTCAGGCGTGAACCACTGCGCCGTGTTCATGAATGTGTGTTTGGCGTTTTGGCCTTGGAAAGCGAGCCAATTGATCCCCGCTTGTGATCGGTAATCCGCGTTTAGTATGTCAGTAATCAGTGAAGGTATCCGTTTTAAAACACTGATTACTGACATACTGTTTACCGATTACGAAACACGCGCGCGCTGCCAGGGCCACAACCCAACTGTCAGGTCGCGGCGTTGGAAGAAGAAGAGAGCCAGGGCAAAGCTCACTAAGCCAACGACTAATAGAACCAACATGTCACCCGTCGCCTGGCCTTCCGTAACGGCCGTTCCCGATGCATCCAAATAGCTAAACAGGAAAAAAGGCTCGAAAGGCTCTAGTGCCGTGGTGGAAGCTGCCAGATTGTTGCCAAAATAGCTCACTACCAAAATCGCTGCCGCAATCATCGAAGCAAAGCGGCGGTTGGCGCAGAACGCGGCCAGGAACATACTTAGCATCCCCATGGCAAAAACCAGCGGCCAGGCCATGAGAACGGCCGTAAACAAATCCATCGGCATCATTTCCGTCTCAACCTGGCTTTGGATGGCTTGTAAGACAAATACCGATACGATTGACACCACCAAAAACATGATGATCGAGGAAATCGTGTAGGCGATTGCCTTCGCCGTGACAATTTGCCAGCGGGGTCGTGGTAGCGTGACAATCATTTCTAGACGGCCGTCTTCCTCTTCCCCCTCGCCATTAGCGGCCAATGGTTCTCGCTGGAGCTGACGGCGGCATTGGACAATGCTATGGGGAATGGACATTGGCAATCGGCCATCTACGCGCTTTGGGACTCCGCTTTTGCCGTCGGTCTAACTTTGGGCTTGATTACGCTGTTTCGTCGTTTTGTGAATGGTCGGAGTGGATTCGGCCGTTTCCTGTCGGCCCACAGCTACACGGTTTACATCATCCATATTCCCATCGTCGTTTTTGTGGCCTACGCGCTGCGGAACATCGACCTGGAGAGCCTGCAAAAATTCGGTTTGGCGTCAGTGATCATCGTCCCAATC
>JBNKLQ010000156.1:0-14109 GCA_050292445.1 Promineifilaceae bacterium (SeqCode)
CAATCGTCCCCCTTGAGCCAGATACGCCGCCAATGCTTGATTTTCGGCCGGGGTAATCGGTTGGAACCAATCGTAGCCCGTGTACCAGATGACAAAATTGTACTGGGCTAGCAGCGGCAGCGGCGGCCCGTTGCGCGAATCGGCAGCGTGGCCCGTATCCCACGTATCGTACGTCAAGCCCATGCTGTCCAGCGCGGCGCGCAGCTCATCGGTTTGGTCATACCAACGGTCATCGTCTACAAACAAAATATTGCCGGGGGATTTATGCTGCACGGTGAGTTGCGCGTTGGTGGTTGGATTGTTTTGGGAAACGGCCGTTACCCGCAAACTGTCCTCTACATCCGGCGGTAAATCAGGCGGAATGTCAAGCGAGAGCACCGTTAGGCCCGATTGGCACGGCCCCAGGGTGAGCGTTTTGGTCAGCAGGCTGGTGGGCCAATCGGCCCCGGTAATGGAAAGCGTGAAGGTGTCGGTGAGCGTCTCGCTGCGGTTGAAAAGTTGGAGCGTGTACGTCATTAGCTCACCAGGAATGGCCAGCTCGTCGATGGCTTCGGGGAAAATCTGTACGCCTAGCTGCACCCGTGGCTGCGCAAAATAAGTGAAGCTGCGGGCCAAAATATCCGCGCGATCAGCGGCGTCTGGTACACCTTCCAGGCCAAAACCCAGATAAACCAGCCGGAACGGGGTGCAGTAACCCGCCGTCAGTCCGGCAGCCTGGCCATTCTCATAAACAAAAGCAGGATCAGACAAAAGGTCGAGGCGCGGTCCAGAAATATCCGGCGAGGTTTGGTTATTGCTGCTGCTGCCGCCGTTTAAATTAAAGCTGAGGCCGCTAAAAAGCGAGTCGCTACTGCCGGAGATGGTGTTGGTAACGGCCGTTTTACCCAAAAAGCTGGCGTTTAAATCCCGATACCACCATAGTTGCGTATTTAGTCCCACACCATCCCAAACCCCTACATTTTGTCCACTGATGAACAGATGTCCGCCCAGGCCCAAATAATCTGTGATTACATTATTGAGGCCCAGATAGCCAGGGGAATCTTGCGGGCTGGACCAAATGACTGATTCGTATGGCGTCAAATCATCCAGGCCAGGTGTATCTGCAATGGGGTCGCGTACGGTCCAGGTATCGAAGCTGTAGTTCAGCGCGGTGAGCGCTTCGCTGTACAGGTCGGATTGGCTGCTAAAATGCCAGTGCCCGCTGTCTACCAACAGGATGGTGGGCGCATCGGCCAGGAAGAAATATTGCATAACGGCCGTTCCGTCCGCCAGCCACACTTCAGCTCGTTGCTGCTGGTAGCCCGTTTTGCGCACAATGAGTTCGTAACTGCCGGTGGGTAAGGTGATGTCAAAACGGCCGTTTCCATCCGACATCATTGTGAGGGGCGTGCCTACCACCTCAATTTGGGCATTGGCCAAAGGCATATAGCCGCTGACGGCCCGCACGATGCCCGCCACCCGACCGTTGGGCAGTAAATTTACTGAAATGTTGCGGGTGGTGGTTTGTCCATCGCTTACTATCACGTTGCTGATGGTGGTTTGCGTGTAGCCAAACGGCTGGCTGGTGAGGGTGTAGCTGCCGCTTTGTAAGTTGGCTGTATAACGGCCGTTTCCATTCGTCACAAAAGGCAGCTTCGCCCCGGATGGGGTGGTGATGGTGACCACAGCGTTGGGCAGCGGCACACCATCGGCCAAAAGCTGCCCGGTGAGCTGCCCGGCAGTGGCTTGGCTGGTAACGGCGGTGTAGGCATCCAAACGGCCCCAGCCACTGTCATTATTGGGATAGTCTGGGGCCAGGGGAACGGCCGTTTCTGCCAAAATCTGATTCACTTCTGAACGTGTCAGGTTGGGATTGGCACTCAACAATAAAGCAATGGCTCCCGTGACGTGCGGTGCTGACATGGAAGTGCCGCTGTTGAAGCCATATGCCCCGCCGGGCTGGGCGGACCAGATTTGCCAGCCGGGAGCCACCAGCCACGGCTTTTGTTCATCAGTGAGGGTGGATGGCCCGCGCGAAGAAAACCAGGCAACCTCATCAATCTCATCGCTGGCTCCAACGGAAAGTACGTCAGGATAGCCAGCCGGGTAGCCAATAGTGCCGGCGTACGGTCCGCTGTTTCCTGCGGAGAACACCACTTTGATATCGGCAGCCTGCAAGGCAGCAATATCGTCTGCAAAGAGGGTGTGGGGTGTTGAACTACCCCAAGAGTTGTTGACCACATCGGGTGCCAGCGAGACGTCACCATTGGGGGCCAACAGCCATTCAAAGCCGCGATGGGCGTCGCTTTCCCAGATGAAGCCAAGCGGATCGGCCACATTGACGGCAATCCAATTGGCCCCTGGCGCGACCCCGATACCGTTGTGGCCTACGGCCGTTCCGGCTACGTGTGTGCCATGCCCAAAGTTATCGACTGGGACGGTGCCCGTGGGGAAAACCGCGTTAAACCAACTGGCACTGTGATCAACTATGCCCCCCTGGTTACCACGATAATTTTCGGCCAGGTCTGGATGTTGCCAATCCACGCCTGTGTCCATGATGGCCACAGTGACGCCGCTGCCATCAATGCCCAACCCGTGCCAGACGGCGGGGGCGTTGATTTTCTCGATGCCCCAACTGGCAACGGGGCCTGTTACCACGGCGGCATTCACGGCCAGCAGTGTGTCAGTGAGCGCATCTGTCGGGCTAATTTGCTGCACAATGGTATCCAGCCGAACCTGGGTTACTTCCGTCAGGTTGGCAATGGTTTGAACGGCCGTTAGGTTCCCAGTAGCGGCGATGCTGTTCACAATCCAAAGGGGGTGAACGGCCGTTACATTTCCATCATCAACTAGACTGTTTAGTGTGGTCAGGGCGTTGGCCTGACTGGCAGCAGCGGTTTGTTGCAAGGTTTGGAGAACGGCCGTATGTTGCGCATCGGGGTCGGAGGCAGTGAGGGATGAGAAATCGGCCGTTTGGCCCAAATCAGCTATGAAGCGAACGGCCGTGCCGTCGGCCAGGGCTTCCAGCAAAGTCGGCTCGATTTTGTCTAATGTCGGGGCAGCATAAGCAATGCTAAACTGGGCAGCATTCCAGAGAAGAAACACTATCAAGCTTAGCGCAATTGTTAAGCTGAGGAAGAGAAACCCAATACGGCGCTGCATACAATTCATTATACTCCGAAAGCTATCATGTAAAAGCGGTGAATTTTTCGAAATTAAGAAAGTCTAATTCGCTCGCTTTTGCTTAAGGAATCGCCCTGGTTTCTTCTACAAAATCCTTCAGCCGATTACACAATCGGGTCGCATGGTACTTTCCTCCTATCGTGTTAGATTACCTGCTTGTGGTAAGCCTTGATGTAAGTGCGCTTGCGTACTATTTTTCGGGGTGCATCATGATAAAGCCAAACCATCAAACCCAACAGGCCCTTTAGATTTTTTTATAGGAACAGTATGACACCGGGAATTAGCGTCATTATCCCCACCTACAACAGCGCCATCTATATTGTCCAGGCCATCGACTCCGTCTTGGCGCAGGGGTATGCACCCTGTGAGCTGATTGTGGTTGATGATGGGTCCACAGATGAAACGGAAGCTATTTTAGGGCCTTATTTAGACAAAATAAAATATATTCAGCAAGAAAATAGAGGTTCTGCTGCAGCACGCAATCGTGGAATGCAGCTGGCAAACCATGAATTTATCTTGTTTTTGGATGCCGATGATTTAATGTTGCCAAACAAGCTGCATCAGCAGGCGGCTTTTTTACAATTGCATCCATCACTTGGATATGTTTCTAGCGGCTGGCAGCACATTGATGAAACCGGGCAAATCTTGCAGACGATAGAACCGTGGCGAGATGCACCTGATCTTGATGCAGACTCCTGGCTGCAATACAAACCGGTGCAATTGGGCGCAATTCTGTTCCGCCGTATTTGGCTGAACCGAGTTGGAGGGTTGGACCCAACGCTGCGACAGGCGCATGATGTGGATTTGATGTTGCGACTGAGTTTAGCTGGCTGTATGGGTGCCTGGTTGTATGAGCCAACGATTCAGTATCGACAGCATCAGTTGAGTACGATGCACCGCAGCGTGGCTGTGCAGGCGGAATCGGTGTTGCGTGTACTGGATAAATTTTTTGGACATCCAGATTTGCCAGAGCGCCTGCGCAGCGAGCAGACCAAGACTTATTTTTACACGCTGCTTTGGTTGGGCTGGCATGCTATGAGAAATGGTGATGCGGTAACGGCCGTTTCCACCCTCAAGCAAAATTTAGAATTAGGCTATAAACTGCATAATTTGGCTACTGAGCACACGGTCGTAGAGTGGCTGTTTCATTTTGCGGAATGGCAGCAGGAAAACGGCCGTACTACTTCTTTGCCAGACACTGTCTGGTCTATTTTTCAGGAAGCTGCTCCTGAAGTTAATGTCTGGCCTGAGCTTCGACGGCTGGCCAACTGGTGGCAGGCGGATCAGCCAGATGGCATACGCTCCGCCTATACGCCATTTGATCTATGGCGCATTTTTCAATCTGGCCTAGATTGGGAGCGTGGCAATACGGAGTTAACTGCGGAATTAGTCTTGGAATGGTGGGCGCTGGTTTGGTTGCCTTATGCCCAAAAACGGTTTGATGCTGCCGCTGTGGGCTGGGCTCATTTTGCTCACCTGGACCAGTTCCGGCTGCTGTATCTGGTGCGGGCTGGCCTGGCCGCGGAACCAGGTGCGGTTGATAGCACCATGCTCAGCTTGCTGTGGCAAGATGCTTGTGCCCACGGATTGTTGTTGGAAGCTAACTTTGATGAACCCGCTTTTTTTGCTGCGCTCTCTGGGCTGCGCCATCCACGGGTTAGTGTGATTGTGCCGGTTTACAACGGAGCGGCTCATATCGTGGAAACGGTGGAATCTGTTCTGGTGCAGACCTACACCGATTGGGAGCTGATTGTTGTGGATGATGGTTCGACTGATGGCACGGCCGAATTGCTACGGCCGTATCGTGGTCAAATCCGGTTCATTCAGCAAACAAACCAGGGCGTTTCGGCGGCGCGTAACCATGGGCTGCATTTGGCGCTTGGCGATTTTGTTCTGTTCCTGGACGGAGACGACGTTCTTTACCGAGATAAGCTGAAGCAGCAGGTGGCCTTGCTGGAGTCGGATCATTTGCTGGGGGCGGTGCATAGCGGCTGGCGGTTGGTGGATGAATACGGCCGTCCCCTACGACACATTCGACCTTGGCAGAATACTCCAGAACTTACTCTGCCTGACTGGTTGCATTGGAAGCCGGTCTTTTTAGGCGCGATGTTGTTTCGACGCAGCTGGTTACAGCGCATCGAAGGCTTTCGTACCGATTTACGCCAGGCGGAAGATACCGATTTTATGCTGCGGTTATCGCTGGCAGGCTGCCCCATGCGCTGGCTCAAACGAATCACAATTGATTATCGGCAGCATGGATCAAATGTAACGCAAAATGGCCGTCGGCAGGCCAAAGATATGCTCACCGTGTTGGATGATTTTTTCAGCAACGAGATACTCCCCCCCCATATCAAAGCGTTGGCCCCAACCGTGCAGCAGTACACACTCATTTGGTTGGTGTGGCAGCTGCATCGAACCGGTTATCCTGAAGAGATTTTGCCCTATTTGCGCCGGGCGATTATCGTGAATGATGACCATCCGCCTACTATTGTGGCCCAAACTTGGTTGATTCAGCTGGCCACTTATGCGCGGGAAGAGGGATTGGAAATAAAGAGTTTGCGGGCATTCTATCCCCCTATCCAATCTGCCTTGCAATTGGATAATGCCGTTTGGGCTGCCATTGAACGAATGCTGGATTGGTGGCTAGAGCATTGGCAATTGTTGCATGAGGGGCAACTAGGCAATCACTATCATGTACAGCAAATTGTTCATGGAGCCATTTATCTAGAAGAAGCTGGTCATGTTCGTTCTGCCGTGGAATGGGTGGAATGGTGGCTTAAAGTGTGGTGCCACTTTTTGCTCCCTGAAGATTGTGGTGCTGGGCATGAGATGGTTGCGTTTCTGGACAAGACTGGGCCGGAAGTCGTGGGTTTGGCGAAAGGTTCGATTGTTTATGCGCCACACAAGGTTGAAACATGGCAAATTATGGTTTTTTGGTTTCGGGCGCAAGAAGTAGGATTAATTCGGCCGTCAGACAAATATCGCGTCATCAGCTTGTACCTCACCCTTTTTGGACAATCCCTTCTGGGCAGGCAGTGGGCAAAGGCGCGGCAAGGATTATGGAAAGCGATTCGCTTTAGCTTTCAACCACGTGCCTGGCATGCCTGGCGTGAATTTATTTGGTTGGGCATACAGCATTGGCGCAACGGCCGTTTAGGGAGTCACCAGTGATAACAGAATTAATTATTTCTGGACATCAGCGTTCTGGTACAACGCTGCTGCGACGCGTATGTGATGGCCATCCCCAAATGAAGGTAGCCAATGAGTTTGGCTGTTTTGCTGATGTGGGGGTATCGGTTCGGCAAGCGATGGCGGCGCGATTGGCTCAGTGGCAATTGGTTAATGGCCGTTGGTCTTTTGACTCCAGGTTTGCCACACATCCGCGACGGCACTGGCACAACTTATCGTTTACGTTGCAATACTGCTGGCGGTTAATGTGGTTGGCACAAGGTCAACTAACGGCTACAGCTGTCGGGCATGCTTTGGCAAGACAATGGGAGGAAACTGCCGTGATTGGCGACAAGCTGCCACAGTACATGCCGTTGCTGCCGCAACTTTTAACCAATCATTCTGTGAAAGTGCTCATCATTTATCGGGATTGCCGAGATGTGACCAGTTCCTTTTTGGAAAAAGTGCGAACTGTTTGGCAGACACGTGATTGGGCAAAGGGGCTTAATACAGCTGAAAAAATTGCTCACAATTGGGTAGCTCAAATTGAGCAAATGGAAAGTTTAGCAGTGCGATATGGACCGGCCCAGGTTCATGTGGTGCAATATGAACAATTTGTTATAGAGCCACAGCCTGTGCTGGCTGATTTGGCCGCCTGGTTGGGGATAACGCCCATTGGCTTTCCCCTCCAGCAGGTACGGGCCAGCAGTATTGGCAAGTACCAGCAGGGGTTAACCAAGGATGAAATTGCGCATGTGGAATCTATTGCCGGCACGAAACTGCGTCAATTAGGGTACAAGGTGTGATGAATCACGATAGTCAGGCACCAGAGCATGTAATGGTGTTTCATATTGGGCGCAGCGGCAGCCGAGTGCTTGGGGATCTGTTACAGCAGCATCCAGTGCTGCATTGGGACCATGAAGCGTATGTGTCCCAGCTTAAGACTGCCCGCCGTCAGGGTGCAGAAAGACCAGATGGTGATCCAATTGAATTGTTGCAAGCCCGATTGGACCAGGCTCCTGGCAGCTTGGTTTTTGGGGCTGAGGTGAAGTTTTTTCATTTGCAGTTGTTTGATTACTCGCTAGAAAAATTTGTTTCACAGGTGGTGGAATTGGGATTTTGTCGGTTTGTGTTACTGGGATGAAAGAATGTAATTTAGGAGTACTGTTTTTATGATACTAATGATTGGGGGACATCCCCGCTCTGGCACGACGCTGCTGCAAACGCTATGTGATTTACACCCGGAGATGGCCGTAACTAACGAGTTTGGCTGCTTTAGCTTTTTAGGGCAGTCGTATGGCGAATATGCCCGCAATATTTTTGACCGCTGGAAGCGGGTTCGGGGCAAATGGGCCTTTGATATTTCTTACGCAAATTACCATGGGCTGATAAGCATTAATAATTTTCGCTTCGCTTTGCTGCACTTGCTCCGTTTTCGCCAGCAGTACCAGGGTGAGGTAACGGCCGTTTCCCTGGAAACTACGTACCGCCGTATGTTTTCTGGTGCTAGAGTGGTCGGCGACAAATGGCCCCACTACTTGTTCCGTATGGATAAATATGTTCAAGAAGATGATTTAACCCGCCTGGTTATTTACCGCGACTGCCGCGATGTGACCAGCTCTTTTTTGGTGCAGGCACGGACGAACTGGAAGGATACAGATTGGGTTCATAAAGTAGATAATGCTGAAAAGATTGCTGCCCGCTGGGTACGTGGTATAGAAATGATGGAGACTCACGCTGACAAGCTGGTCATCTTGCAATATGAAGCGTTGATGCACGAGCCAGAGAAGGAATTGCGACGCGTGAGCGAGGCGATTGGGGTAGACCCGTCTGGTTTCCCCACTGATATGATCAATCCTGGCAGCATTGGTAAATACAAAAAGGGTTTAACACCGGAAGAGCTGGAGACCGTGATGGCTGTGGCTGGCCCTACCATGGAGCGACTGGGCTATTTGTCATGATGCGATTTAGCGTTGTTGTTCCCACGCGCAATAGACCAGAACGATTGGTTGCCTGCCTGGACAGCTTTATGCAGCTGGACTATCCGGCGGAGGCGTGGGAGTTGATTGTGGTAAACGATGGGGGGGAGGCATCCTTTACGGCCGTTTCTGCCGAACTACAACAATCATTACCGCTCAAACTCATTAACGCGCCTCAGGCTGGCCCGGCTGCCGCGCGTAATCGGGGTGCTGCCTTAGCTAGCTTTGAACACCTGGCCTTCACTGATGACGATTGCCAGGTGACACCAGACTGGCTGCACCAATTTGCCACTGGCTTTACCCAGACAGGTTGCGATGCTCTCGGTGGTGCCTGGCGTAATCCACAGCCGGACAAATTGGCTATGCGCGCCGCTCAGTTTTTGATTGAATTTATGTACGATTACATGCGGGATGAGGCAGAAAATAATTTGTTGTTGGTTTCTAATAATGTGGCCTACAAACGCGCGGCGTTTACGGCCGTTCGCGGTTTTAATGAGACATTTCCGCTGGCGGCCGGTGAGGATATGGAGCTTGGGTTTCGTTTGGTAGCCCTCGGCTACCGCCAAGGGTATTGGCCGATGGCACAAGTGTGGCATCATCACAACCTCAGCTGTTTGGGGCATGTACGGCAGCAGTTTAGATACGGCCGTGGCGGACATTTCTTTTTGCAGGCAATTGATCAACAGTCTCAAAATAGTGTAGCAATACGGCCGGGATCGGCCAGGGATTTCTACATTGCATTGGGAAAATCGGTGAAACAGCAAGGAGAGCCGTGGCCGTTTTCACTATTGGTTGCTGTGGCCCAGACTGCTTACCGGCTGGGGCAATTTTATCAACGCCAGGTGAGCCGTCTGGCTAATTTTGCAATTTTATGACTGAAGAGGAAGCAATTATATGAACGAACGTATTTCTATTGGGGGGCGCGTTGCGGAGGTAGATCGGCCCAGCGGTTGGCGTCGTACGCTCATCTACCAGCGAGATCTGCTGCGGGAACTGGTGCTGCGCGAAATGCGCATGCAGTACAAGCACTCGTTTATGGGCTTTGCCTGGTCTTTGCTTAACCCACTGATGCACCTGCTTGTCTTCTATTTCATTTTTCGCGTGGTGCTGACGTTAGACATGCAGCGCTTCTCCTCCCACGTTTTTATTGGATTGTTGTCATGGGAGTGGTTGCAAGGTGGTTTGACCCAGGCAGCAAATGCCATTACGGGCAACCGGGAGTTGGTGAGACGGCCGGGCTTCAATCTTGCCATTTTGCCAATTGTGACCAACATTACCCGCATGATGGACTTTATCTTCTCGCTGCCGGTGCTGCTGGTGATATTGCTGATTGAAGATGCCCATTTTGGACCCCGCTTGCTGTTGCTCCCGTTCCTGATGGTTCTGCAATTTTTGTTAATTTTAGGCTTCTCCTATCTGGTCGCCAGCACCAATGTTTTGTTCCGAGACACGCAACACTTGTTAGCTGTCATCTTGCGCCTTTTCTTTTTCCTGACCCCTATTTTTTATGAGGCCAGTATGCTACCGGATCGATATGGCAGCTTGTATCGGATCAATCCGATGGTTGCTGTGGTAGAAGCTTACCGGGCAATACTGATGGGCGATCGACCGTTAAATTGGGGTTCATTGCTGTGGCCAGCCCTCCTGGCCATTTTTATGTGTGTTATGGGTTACGCGATCTTTCGGCGAGTGAATTACCGTTTTGTTGAGGAGCTATGATGAAAGACGCAATTGTTGTCGAAGGGTTAGGCAAGAAGTTTTATCATTTTAGCAAGGAACGCCCTGCGACGGTCCTGGAGATGCTGGCGCGCGGTCTGCCAGGTTTACGTGCGGAGCGCGTGTTTTGGGGCTTGCGCGATATTAATTTCCGGATTGCACCAGGCCAGATTGTAGGCATGATTGGTGAGAATGGTGCGGGTAAGTCAACATTGCTGCAATTGCTTGGTGGTGTTGGGCGGGCAGATGAGGGCAGGGTTGAGGTAAACGGCCGTATCGGTGGTTTCCTCGATCTCAAGGCTGGATTGCGACCTGATCTGACAGGGCGTGAGAATATCTACATCAGCGGCGTTATCTCAGGCTTAACCCGGCGCGAGGTGGATGAACGCTTCGATTCTATTGTTGACTTTGCCGAGATTGGTGAGTTCATTGAAAGTCCGCTGCGAACCTACAGCACTGGTATGCAAATGCGGTTAGCTTTTGCCGTGGCGGCGCATACAAGCCCAGATATTTTGCTGATTGATGAAGTGCTGGCCGTGGGCGACGAGGCATTTCGCCGCAAATGTTTTGATCGACTGGAGAAGTTTAAAGAGGAAGGCGTTACCATCGTGATTGTGTCCCATCAGGTGAACCAGGTGCGGGAGCTGTGTGATGAAGTGCTCTGGTTGCACAATGGGCACCTGGTGGCCCATGGCGATCCCGAAATGGTGGTGGGACAATATGCCACGGAGATGAGTGCTACCAAGAAACGACGCCTGCGTTCGGTCGTCACGGCTGAAGAGGATGCTGATGATCCTACTTTTCGTGCCAAAAAGAAGGTGCATCGCTTTGGGACGCAAGAAATGGAGATCACAGACGTTCTGCTGCGGGATGAAACGGGTGCTTTGGTGCAATCCTTGCCCGCCGGGCAGCCACTGACGATAGAAGTTGCTTACCAGGCACCAAAGCCTATCACCAATCCCATTTTCAATGTGGTTATCACCCGTGATCGACAGGTTTGCTGTGCTGTGAATACAAATGGCGAAGCAGAATCCATGGCGCTGTCGGGAAACGGCCGTTTCACTCTAGAATTTGATCGGCTTGATCTGGTCAAGGGCCTCTATCATGTTGATGTGGGTATTCATGCGCCAGACTGGTCCCATGCCTACGATTATCATTGGCATCTTTATCCGTTACAGATTACGGCCGATGGTAATGGGCATAAAGGCGTACTGCGGCCACCTTTCCGCTGGCGACTAGATCCAGCCAAGGAACTGTGAGGGCACATTGTTGCTGCTAAACGCATGACCGAAGAATGGCCGACCTTCTCCATCATTGTTCCTACGTACAATCGTCCTCAGCAGCTGTTGCGCTGTCTGAAAGCGATTGCCGCATTGGACTATCCGCGCGATAGATTTGAGGTGATCGTGGTGGATGATGGTGGTTCAAAATCAATCAGCGGCATCATCACCGAATTCGAGACGCAGCTTTGTGTACAAGTGATCTTTCAGCCCAACCAGGGGCCAGCGGTGGCGCGGAATAATGGGGCTAAACGGGCAAACGGCCGTTTCCTGGCCTTCACCGATGATGATTGTGCGCCAACCTCTACCTGGCTGCGACAGCTGGCGGCTCAACTACTGAAAGAACCGAACAAAATGGTAGGAGGTTATACCAGAAATGCCCTCCACCGTAACCCGTTTTCCATCACCAGTCAGCTGCTCATTGACTTCTTGTACCATTATTACAACCAGACTGAATCACGGGCATTGTTTTTTACCTCAAACAACTTTGCCGTTGCCGCAAATCTGTTTTGGCAGGTTGGGGGATTTGATGAGACGATGCCACTTGCCGCCGGTGAAGACCGGGAGCTTTGCGACCGCTGGCTAGATCATGGCTACAATATGATTTATCTGCCCAGGGCGATCATCTTTCACGAACATTATTTGCAATTGTTTTCATTTTGGCGGCAGCATTTTAATTATGGCCGGGGTGCCTGGTTGTATCGCTGGTTGCGCAGCCAGCGTAAACAGGAAGCTGTTCATCTGGAGCCACCCGGTTTTTACCTGAAACTAATTAGCTATCCACTGACGATGGCTCAGGATATTCGTGCCTATATTTTAACGGGGATGCTCTTTTTTACGCAGGCGGCCAATGGCCTGGGTTTTTTATTTGAGCGGCTCTTGTGGCGACTCCGCCATAAAAAGAAAAAGCTCCCGTTGCGGGAGCCGTACCAGTAATTCGGTAGTAGAGGTGCGACGCACTTGCCCTGGCGTGATGTTCAACTAGGTCAAGAAAGTGCGTTGCACCTGTATAGCTTAGAATAGTCCCCAATCGCCGCCAGCACCTTCTTCCATCATGGAGGGATCCCACAATTCTGTACCAATTTCCACGGTAACACCACCAGCCATAACCTGGCTGCCCACCATACGTACCTGCTCAATGATTTGCGGCCCGTAAGGACAAAAGGGGGTGGTGAGGATCATGGTAATTTTGGCGGTGTCTGTTTCATCCTCAATTTCCAGGTTGCGCAGCAGGCCAAGCTCAACAACGTTTAGCCCAATTTCCGGGTCGATTACGCTGCGCATGGATTCAATGAGTTCTTCTTCTTTATTGGCGATCATTGTTTTGTTCCTTATTTTATTAAGAAGAGACTGGAGATTTGAGACTAAGTAAATCACGGAAAGTTCTATAAATATTTGCGAGCTATTCGTGATTTACTTTAAGGAGAACGAAAGAAGTTGTAGTCGGTTTGTTTTTAAACTACCTTTCGTTCTCCACTAGCTGATCTCCAATCTCTAAATTCCTAAAATTTATGAAATTACAGCAATATCTGCTGGCCGTAAGGGGAGGGTGAATTGGCAGCAATCATCCCCTTGTAACATACAGCTTTGCTGCTCAACGGCCGTTCCCAGCACAGTAATCATCAACTGTTTATCCAGAGTACATACTTCTGCGTGCTGCTGCCCCATAGAAATATAAGGGCAGCTGTATTCTATGATTTGGTAATGGCCGTCTGCCATCTTTTCCCATCGCGCCAGAAAGCCTTCTTTGCCCAACAAGTTTATCACATAATTGAGTCGCTCTTCGAACGGTAACCCTTCAAACTCACCAGCGCGTTCTTCCATAATGCGTTCTACCAGGCTGATGAAAATTTCATTAACAGTTTCTGGGGGTAGGCGATCTTTTAGCTCTTCTAACAAGCGATTGGTGAGACTAAAATATTTTTGGGGAAACAGTTCATTCCCCTTTTCGCTGAGGCTGTAAACGTAATACGGCCGTCCCACCTTGCGCCGTACGCTTTCCACTTCAATCAGCCCTTCGGCCTGCAAAGCATTCAGGTGATGACGCACAGTAACCGGAGAAATATCAGCCGCTCCAGCCAATGTTTCAATATTACATTGAGCTGATGATTTGAGTTCATGAAGAATGAGGTCCCGTGTACTCTGGTTACCCTTGCTTGTTACTGATTTCAAGATAGAATCCTTTGCCTACTTTTACAGATTTTAGCCCAATTTCCCTAAATATTTTGCAGAAAAGTATAACAATGCCAGACTGAATTGTCAATTTGTGCTATTTTTATCATTTTTATCATAATAATTGACGATGCCATCTGCCTATGTTATACTTTGCCCTCAAAAATATGGGCAAAACTTAGATTGCATAGAAACTTGACAGGAGACTTATTACGACAATGACAATCGCCTTAGAAATTAAAAATTTACACGCGAGTGTTGCTGATCAACAAATCCTGAAAGGGATTGATCTACTAATTAAACCTGGCGAAACCCATGCGTTGATGGGACCAAACGGTTCCGGCAAAAGCACGCTCTCGAATGTGCTGGCAGGTAACGAGTCCTACGAAAAAACCGCCGGACAGATTTTGTTTGATGGCAAGGATATCGATGAACTGGCCGCTCATGAACGGGCCCGTGCCGGTATGTTCCTGGCCTTCCAGTATCCGGTGGAAATTCCCGGCGTGCCGACCATGAATTTCCTGAAGGCGGCGATGAATTCCCAGCGCAAGGCGCGGGGCGAAGAGGAATATTCAACGCCTGAATTCATCAAGACCGTGCGCGAACAGGCCGGCAAGCTCGGCATCAACATG
>JBNKLQ010000157.1:0-14098 GCA_050292445.1 Promineifilaceae bacterium (SeqCode)
GCAGCTACGTCTTGGATATCGATCCAGGCAACGGCCGTTTGACCCTTGCGTGTGGTTAAAGTGAGACCATGCAGGTGGACAATCACCGTCTTGCCCGTTGCCTGCCACAAATACCATCCCAATCCGACCATTAATACGACCCAAACGATAAGGGCTATGATTGTTTGCCCAAACATGATGAGCGTGACGGCAATGAGGCTAATGAAAACAACCAGCAAGAACCCCATGAGGGCAGGAGTCGTCAAAACATGATAACTGTCTAGAGCTGGGCCAAGTGATGACCCAGTTGAAGGAGATTTGTTGGTAGCCATATGAGTTGATTTCCTTCTCTGTTCAGATCTTTTCGACTTATATTCTGCCGATTGCTTCGTTCCTTAGCTTTTCATCGCCGATACCAACAAGCGGGTTAACGTCATAAACGAGGGTGATAACTGGAAATCTACAAATTTTTTGCCAAAATCGCGGATATTGCGTGATGTGGTTAGCACCGGATCCGGTTTCTGGATGAAGGGGTAATAAACTACCGATTTTTGTGGATGGTCAAACATCAACACGTTATTAACCGTGCCAATCCCCGACTGGATATCGTAAATATCTTGTCCGGGGTACGCGCCCCACGAGGTAACGGTGAGCATATAGGCCATGACACCCAAATGGTTGACGACCACGGAGCCATAACGCAGGTTGGCAATGGCGCGATTAACGGCCGTTTCGATTTTTGGGTCTTTCATAGACTTGGGATGAACCAGAATTGTTGCGACTAAGTTGCCCCACAGCGTCTCATTGGCAAACGCCACAGCCTTCTCGATGAACGCTTCTGCACTTTCTGCCGCCAGCCCTGTTTCCGCCATCAGGCTGCCAAATCCTTCTTGCCTAAAGCAGATGTCTTCCTGGTGAGTCTCATCTACATCCGGGATGAATGTCCAGGGAAGATGCCCGTCCGACGTTTCGCCAAGCTGCCAAGCGTCGGGATGTTCAGCCAAAAACTGCTTGTGAATATCCATCGTTCCCGGATAGTAAGCTTGTCGCGTCTGGAGTTGCGATAGGTAATTTCCCAGCGACTCATTTAACTGTTGGCGCTGCTCCCACTGCTGCCAGTTGATAATCATGCGCGGCGTCAGGCAGGCACAGCCGGCGTTGGAGGAAAAAAAGGTTCCCACCTTGGCGACCTGTGCCTGAATATCCGAGCTCTTCCACGGCCCCGGCACAACGATGACCGGGGAAATATTGCCTAGCTCAGCGGTGATTGGCTTGGTTGTTTGTGGCGTCCGGGCGGCTTTTCGTTTCGCTCCTTCTTCCCCCGGTCCAAAAACGATTGCTTCAAACGTCCTGTCCGATCCAGTCATGTGAATTTCATCAACCAGCGGGTGCTGCACCAGAAACGCCCCCTCGGTTCCGCCACCGTAGACCACGCGCATAAAGTTGCGCTTAATCAACCCGCGAAACCCTTCCTCGATTAACGGGCCAATGTAATCGTTGACCGGATTGGGTTTGAGAACCACAACCTGCCCTTCGACAAAAAGCTTGTGCATAAAATCAGCCACAATCAAGGCGGCAAGATTTCCCGCACCCAGTACCAGCGCCACTTTTCCTTCTCTGTTTTTGGATTGGTAAAAAGAGGCTTGGGCAGGTTTCCCGTTTTCTAGCGAAGCGTTCGGCATCATCCAGATTTCGGCCCGGACGCCCAGCATGGAGAGCTTGTCGTACAAAGTTTGGGGGAAAACCTGAGCCACAACCTGGCCGTTTTCCCGCTGATGAACAGGGCCAGGAATGCGGGGATTCCCGGCTTGCTGGATGTCTAGCAGCGATTGACGAAACAAGCGCACGATGCGGTAGACCAGGGAAAACGTGACATTTTTTTCGCCCACGCCATACGCATTCGCTTGCAAATCCTGCGCTTCAATCCCGGCGCTGATCCAACGATCCGCTACAGATTGCACATCATGAATGATTTCATCCAAAATGTTGATGCGTTCCTGAATGTCCAGGTTTGCCCACACATCTTTATTTGCCTTCAAGGCTTCGACTGCTTCGTTCATTTCTGTTTGGGAGCTGGGTTTCATATGAATATGTCCTTTCTGTGACTGCTTATCCTTCTACCAGCGCTTTCAATTTTTCCAAGCTTTGCCCGATGCTGATTTCGTTGGCTTGTTGGCTGATAAGCTGGCCCATTTCCTGCCCTTCGGCGCTGTCGGCCAAAGTGTAGTCGAGGATGTAGGAAACGGCCGTTCCCCCATCCACCGCCTCGTACTGCCACGTCGTCGTGCCTTTCATCAATCCATCCATATCGACAACGAGTTTTTCGTGCTCGACGTATTCCAGACAGGTAAACGACAGCCGAAAAGCCATCCCCGGTGCTTTCATGTCGAAATGACCGACGCTGCCGACAGCGGGCCAGTCGCCTACAACTTCCATGCGCTCCAAGCCGGTAAACCATTCGGGGAACCGCTGGGCATTTTCGGTAACGGCCGTTACCGCTTCCGGCACCGCTTCAATGAAAATATCTCGTTTGATAGTTGGCATTTACCACTCTCCTTGAGGTGTTGGGTGAAGTTATTCAATCCCGCGAATTGAGTAACTTCGCACGATATTTCCTATGCCTGTACGACCAATTCAAAATGCTCGTTGGCCGGTGCGCCTGCTAATAATGGGGCAATTTTCGCCATCTGCGCCTGGTGATAGCCACTGGCCTCGCCCGCCAGCATGTCTGCTTCCGTTTCCCAGTGCGAGAGAGAGATGAACTTGCTTTCTGATTCATTCACCAGCAGAGTGGTGCTAATGAAGCCCGGCTGCTCCTTCATCGCAGGGACAATAGAATCCTCAAAAATGGCGACGCCTTCAGCGACAGTGCCTGGCTTTACGGAGCCTGAAATCATTCGTACATACATAAGACTTTCTCCTTACTGTTTGTTATAGAAGTGCCAGGCACGGGGCGAATGGCCTTGATTTACCCAAAATATTGCGCCCCGTGCCTGGCAGTTGGAATAGAAACGCTGGCGGTACCCTACAAAATCCACCGTTATGAAATCGTTAGCGGCCGTTTTTAGCCGGATTTTGCCCCGTTTGTTACAATGCTTTACTCGATTAACGGCTTCACACAAAACAACCCATGACTGAAATGTTGACCATTACCCTGCTGGGATCGCCGACGGTGGCTTTGAACGGCCGTTCCCTCCATTTCGGCTCTGTCAAAGCAATTGCCCTGCTGGCTTACCTGGCCACCTCTGGCATGTTGCACGATCGCAGCGAGCTGGCCGCGCTGCTTTGGCCAGAATCGGACAGCAAGCGGGCGCGAGGGGCACTGCGATACACCCTCTCCCTGCTCAAAAAAGAGCTAGGCGATGGCTTGCTGTTCATCAACCGGCGGCAAATTGGCCTGAACTCCCAGGCCGATTGGACAGCAGATGTTGTTACGATGCGCCGCTTGTTGGCACCCGCATTGGGGCCAGAAAGCGGGGTGGCAATTGGCAACTTAGAGGAGGTTGAAAAAGGGGTTGCCCTGTATCAGGCCAACTTTTTACAAGGCTTCACTTTGCGCGACAGCGCTGGTTTTAACGAGTGGGCATTTATTCAAGCAGAGACGTTGCAACGCGATTTGGCGACGGCATTGAAACGCGTGGCTGCCCATTATCAACAACAGCAGCAGTGGGATACGGCCGTTTCCTACGCGCACAGCTGGCTCAACCTGAACCCGCTGCATGAACCCGCGCATGGCCAACTGATGCAGCTATATGCCGAATTGGGGGACTGGACGGCCGTACACAACCAATATCAAGCCTTAACCGATCTGCTGGAAAAGGAGCTGAGTGTGCCCCCCCAGCCAGAAACGGCCGCACTCTACCAGCAATTGTGCCAACGACGGGAAACGGCCGTTGCTGCTCCCCCCTCACTCGCTAGCCTTTCGCCAGGCCAGCGCAGTCGCCGCGTTCTCATCGAAAAGGTGCGTCGTTTTTGGGTCAATGGCCTGCTCACTCCCCTGCGCGACAAGAAAACCTTCATCAACCTCAAACTGCAATTCGCCAACGAGGCAATTGAGCATCCGTGGGGTGATGTGTTGGACGCGCAGCAAAATCCAGAAGCGGCCAACATCTACCATGCCTTCCGTAATGCTGACCGCTCCCTGCTGATTTTAGGTGCACCCGGCGCTGGCAAAACAATCAGTTTGGTCGAATTGGCCAGTTATTTGCTGGCGATGGCTGGCGAAGATGAGAATCAGCCCGTCCCCGTCATCCTTAATTTGAGTGGGTGGATGGAAAGTCAGTCAGGCATTGGCGATTGGGCCGTTGAAGAGATGGTTGCCAAATACCAGATTCCGCGCCGTATCGGGCGCAGGTGGCTGGCTGATGATCGGTTGTTGTTTTTAATGGATGGCTTGGATGAGATGCCTGCCGATGATCGCGCCGATTGCATCGCTGCCCTGAACGTCTATCGGCAGAAATATGGTTTGGCTGATGTGGCCATTTGCTGTCGTCAGGAAGCGTATGAAACGGCCGTTCGCCAACAAGATGCTCGTTTGCAGTTGAATGGGGCGGTGTTGGTACGGCCATTAACCACCGCCCAAATCCGCCAACACGCCCCGCCAGCCCTCATCTCAACCATTTTTAACGATGAGACATTGCTGGAAATTGCTCAATCTCCCCTGAATTTGAACATGATCCGAACTGCTTTCAACGGTGGCAACGGCACACGCCAAGAAGGGGCACCTCTCACCTACAACAATTTGTTTGACCAATACGTGCAGCGCATGTTCCAACGGCAAGAAGCAAAAGGGAACGGCACGTATGATCGTGCAGAAGTTGCCACAAAATTAACATGGCTGGCACAGCAGATGCAGAAGCACAATCAATCTATTTTTTTGATTGAACAATTACAACCAAGTTGGCTGGGAAACGGCCGTTTCCAATGGCTCTATCTCTTTGTTACCCGTGCCCTCATGTCCGCTTTTTTGGGTGCGCCAATTATGTGGAGCTTCATCCAACTCATCAGAATTAATCCGCCGTATATCGAAGTGCATTTTCTAACTTGGTTGGCGGGCGGGTTTGGGGTAACGGCCGTTCCCTGGAACAGTTTATTTGCCCTCTTCATCTTCAATCTGTTTATTGGCAGCGTCATAGCCACCTTAGACAGCCTCTTTTTCAACTGGCGACGGCGGCGCGGCGATGGTGCCAAAATTGACCGGCGGCTGGGTGGCCTGCATTTACTCATCGTCGGCGGCACGGCGGGGGTGCTGACAACGCTCCTTATCGCCCAAACCGATGCCTGGGCTTTGGCCCTGTTCTTGGGAGGCATAGAGATATTGGGCAGTGCGCTGGCTCTGGGTTATGTTAACTATGGGCAAAGTTTCCGCACGGAGGTTCGGGCACGGGGTGCGTTGCAATGGTCGTGGCCCAATGCCGGGATATGGGGAGGCATCGGCGCACTATTTTCGCTGATTTGGTCTGGCATCATCTGGCTGAATGACCCAACGGCCGTTGCCTGGCAGCTCAATTTAGTAAGCAATAGCTTGATGTTCTTTTTGCTGGGCGGCGTTAGCGGCAAACGGCCCGAAAGGCAAAACCGTCCAAATGAGGGGGTGCGAATCGCTGCTAAAAATGGGGCGTTGGCTTTTGTTTTGGTAGCGGTGCCGATTGTTTTATTAACGGCCGTTACCGTCAACACCCTTTCCGGGATTTACACCGGCCTCATGATTGGTCTGTCTGCCGCAACCGCGCATGGCTTCAACGATCTCATCAAGCATCTGGCTATTCGGTTCTTATTGTGGCGTGAGAAAGAGGTGCCTCTAAACTATGCTCAACTGCTCGATGATGCGGCTGATGCTGTTTTGCTGCAAAAAGTGGGGGGCGGCTATACGTTTCGTCATCGCTTGCTGCAAGATTATTTTGCTTCGGAAGGGTGAGGTACCAGAGTTTCATCTCAAATTGGGGGCAAACGGCCGTTTCAAATAAATCACTTTCTTACTGGTAAATAATCAGCGCTGGCTGGGGCGCTAAATTCATCACTTCGGCAGGTGACAGAATGGGGTAGTCGCCGTCGGTGGGGAACAGCTTGAAGCCGCCAAACTCAAAGGCAGGTTCGCTGGCGTAAGTGGTGTAGTTACTGATTTTGACATTTGCCGGACCCACGCCGTCTCCATCAATGACAAGCTCCACAAGGGGATAATCTTCAATAAACGCCTTGTCCGGCAGCATGGAGGGGCGGAACTGGTGCAGAATCAGCACCCGGTTCAGGCCAATCTCCGCCCCGATGTCGTTCAGCCGAGCCTGAATCTCGTTGATTTGCGCGGCGTACAGCTGGCCAATATTGGCACCGGGCACCTGCCAGGCATTCATCACAAATTCTGGGTCTATGGCTAGATGAATGTGTGGTTCGTATAGCAAATGTTCTAGACGCTCGAATTCAGTCAGTAGATTGGCGCGTCCTGGCTGGATGTCAAGGATAACGGCCGTTTCCAATGCTTCTGCCGCTGCCACCCATTCTTCAATCATCTCCAGATTAACATGATGGCTGTATTCAGGGGGGGTGGGGTTGGCCACTGTGGTGACAAGATGAAAAGCAGGCAAGATGGGGCGGTCCGAGAATGGTTCATAAGTTGCCAATGTGGATAAAAGCTGTCGGTGCATTTCTTCGCGTGGCCAGTCCCCCACGAGGCCCAGGCTAGGGCCAGTGGGGCTGCCATAGAAAGCCACCAGCCGAAATTGGGTCAGGTACCCTTGTGGCTGGGCAGCGTTAAGCGTAAGTTGGTAGCTGGGCGGGACTGTTTCGGTTGGGGTTGGCGTGTGGGTTGGTGTGTTGGTGGGGGGAACGGCCGTATTAGTGGCAGTGGGTTTGGTCGTAGCAATGGCTCGTTGTGGGGAAGGCGGATTTGACAGAATCGCCAGTGTGGGGACTAAGGTCGGGAGCGGGTCCGTGGCTAGAATTAATGGTGGAGTAAGTTGGCAGGCTGAGAGGGAAACGGCCGTTCCGATCAGCAAAAGCAAAGTTGCTGGCCATTTGGCCCAGGCACCAAGCGGGCACCTGGCCGTCATCAAGCCACACTGCCTTCCGTCACTGGAGCTTCTTCGCGCAGCTCGTCATACAATCGATACAGGTTCGCCCGATGCAGGTCAGAAACCAGACCATTTAAAGGGATGCGCGATTTACCGCAGCTTTCAATGTCAATTTTGTCCAATGCTTCAACCGGCTGATTCTCGTGCAGGACTTTAGAAACTTCTTCTTTAATCCTGGCCAAATAATCTAGATCATCTTGAATAACAGATTGAACCTCGCCACGCAAAATGACCTCACCATGCCCCTGCACAATTGTATCTGGCTCCAGCGCTAACATTTTGTGCATCGAGTCCACTAATACTCTGTGGCCTCCATCAAAAATGGTAGGCACCGGCATAGAATTATCAGAAGCAAACAGAATCTGATTGTTGGTAACGTAAACGCCAATCAGGTCCATGCTGTGCCCTGGCATGTGGTGCAGTTGCAATGTTTTGCCACCCAGATAAAGGTTGAGAATACCTTCTTCAAATACCAATTCGGGGAGAATAATTTGCACTTCTTCTAATTCGGGGATTTGTGCCTGGGCTTCAGCCAAACCTTCACGCCCAACGCTGTCCAATAGCTGGCGGCACAGTGCATGGCTGGCAATTTGGGCTTCGGGGAAAAGATATGTACCTTGCGTGTGGTCCGCGTGGTAATGGGTGTTGATGACATACCGAATCTTCAAGCCCTGACGCTCTTCAAGAAACTCTTTAATTGCCTTTGTTTCTTCTGGGAAGTACAGCGTGTCAATTAAAATGACGCCATCTTTGGTTAAGATGGCTCCCGCTGTCACCTGAGCATACGACTGACTTGTAAATACATAGATGTCGTCAGCAATTCGCTCACGCACCATAAAGCTGCTTCTTCCTTCTGCTAAAGAGAATCAGTTGGAAGACTGATTCGGGTCTGGATTGAGTTCAATAGTCGACAAAAAACCCCCTGACTAAGATCAAGGGCGTGTTTCTGAAGCCCCGCCATGCCGTGTGAGCCCCGTTGCTTGAACCTGCGTATGCAGGTGGGAGCCTTTTCGCGAGTATCTGCCTGGCCGAACGACTTCCGCCGTGAGCTACTACATCCCCTCAGCGTATTTTCGACCCCCATTTGTGAAGCGTTGGCTCAACACTGGCAAGCTCATCACGCACACAGCAGGGTTGACGAGATACTAACACAGTCACACAGGGATGACAAGGTTGTGAGTGTCTTCACAAACTAAATTATCATTTATTGAGCAGGGTAATAATGTCTCTTACAGTCCGTAGCCAAACAGATGAATTTGCCCTTTCTTAGCGTGCTTCTTGTAAGGCGTTTTGTAGCTGAACGGCCGTAATTGGTGCGGCCAATTCCTGCTCCCCAATCTGTACCACAGGAATCGTGTAGCGATATTGATTAAACAGGGCATCATCCTGGGTGATGTCCACTTCCAGTAACTCATGAGGATAGCGAGACTGAAGCTGTTCCAGGCTGGACTTCACTTCATCACACAGGCCGCAGCCTGGCTTGGTAAACAGGGTAACAGTTACCATCAGTTCCCCATTGAAGCGGCCACGGTGCCGGCGCAAATCGCCAACAGCAACACTAGCAGATAAATATTAGAAGACATAAATAGCTTCTTGGCGTTCGGGGGTGTTGGCGACTGAATTAACCGGACGTTACGCCAAAATAGATCAGCGGTAATCCAGACCACGGGAATCAGATAAATCCAGCCAAGGCTGGGGAGCACAACCAGTAGCAAACCGCCGACCGCGGTAGGGAACGTGTGAGACATCACCCACCAGGCCGCTTGTCGAGGAGTGGTTTGCACTGGCAGCATGGGCACGTCTGAGCGCGCGTAGTCATCTTTATACAGCAGCGCTAGACTCCAAAAATGAAACGGGGTCCAGAGGAAGAGAAGCAGCGACAGCACCAGTGCTCCTGTATCGCTCCAGTTACCTACTGCTGCGCTGCCGCTTAAAACGGCCGCACTGCCCGCCGCGCCGCCAATCACAATGTTGAGCAGGGTGCGTGGTTTCAGCCAGATGGTGTAAATGCCTACGTAGATGATGGCCCCTAGCATGAGGAAAAATGTGAGTGCTGGATTAAAAGGCAGCACTACCAGCGACGGCAGCAGCACAAGCCCAACCCCAACATAAGGCACCCAGGTCGGTTTGGCAATCGCTCCGGTAACCAACGGCCGTTTCCGGGTTCGTTGCATATCGCCGTCAGATTCTCGTTCCCAATATTGGTTTAGCGCCGAAGCGCCAGCAGCCGCCATGCCACCTGCCAGCCATAACAGCAGCAAATTGCTCAGCCCTGGCCAACCGCCAGCTGCCAAAAATGCACCGCCTGTGGCGGCCATCAGCAGCAAAAAGACAATGCGCAGCTTGAACAAAACGACAAGTAAATGTAAACGCGTGCGCCATGAAGAAACGGCCGTGCTGGCCGTTGGAGTAGACAAAGTAGGTTCTTGCCTTGTTTCAGAAAGTGACATTCGGTCTCCGAATGGGGTATACATTTTGTGACGGGTAGATGTTATATGAATTATTGTAACAACATTCACAGACCGGAACAAACCTTTGCGTGGAATTTGCCTGTGGGGAAAACGGCCGTTAAATTAAGGCAAATGATGCGACAAATCCTCAAAATTTTGCATGAACCAGCCAGTACATTGACCCATGTTTTGGGCGGCTTTGCTTCGCTGCTGGGCACCGTTTGGCTGGTATGCTTGGCCTGGGGCGAATGGCCCAAGATGTGGTCACTGCTGATCTATGGCCTCAGCATGACAGCGATGTACAGTGCCAGCTCCCTGCTTCACGGGGTTAAGCCGCGCCCACGCCTGCATTTTCAGCTGAATCGACTGGACCACATGTCGATTTTTCTGCTGATTGCCGGAACCTATACCCCAATTGTGTACACGTTTTTCCCTAATGGCTGGCGCTGGCCAGTTTTATTGATCGTTTGGCTGGGCGCATTGGTGGGCATGGCTTATAAACTGCTTAGCCGCCGTATTCATGGCTTTATGAATGCCTCCATTTACTTAATTGTTACCTGGGGAGGCGTACTGCCGCTTATTTTGGTTGGAAATGCCTATCGTTGGTTGCCGTCTAATGGCTTGCTGCTTCTTCTATTGGGTGGCTTGATCTATTCAGTGGGCTTTGTGGTGTATTATCGGCGCTGGCCCGATCCCTGGCCTGATCTGTTTGGGCATCATGAGATTTGGCATTTGTTTGTATTGGGCGGTAGTTTGTGTCACTTTTTGTTTATGCTGCACTATGTGGCTTTGCCAGCAGAAGGGTGACCAAAAGAAAAACCACCAGTTTATGACTGGTGGTTGAATAATTGCTTAAGTAGAGAGCCTACCTGTTACATTTAGCTTGGGCGTTGGTTTAGCCCTTTTGACCGCAAGATGTCTCTTCGTCCAGGGAGCCAACTGACCACAACTTCGGCTGCAATCTTGTTTCGGCCCTCTACGCTTTGTAGAATAACGGCCGTTCCTTGCAGCCTGACTTAAGTCCCAAAACCATGCTTTTTTCAGCAAAACTAACTTGACATAGGCAAATATTAACTTGACATAGTCTTGAGCCATGCTAAACTGGCAGCAACATGCATGTAAGATTTCGGCGAGCTTTTAACCGGGTTCGGCAATCCCTTTTGGCAGTTGTTTTCTCCGTCTGGCACTTTATTGGCCGACTTGGTTTGGCGTTCCGTAACTTCCTCACCTGGATCATTTGGAAACCCATCTTTTTCTTGACAATGCCCTTTTGGCTGCCGCTGCGCTGGTTGCTGTGGGATACGCTTGTGGCAATTGCACCTCCCACTTGGCGCTTCATTGGCCGCATGGGAATAGCGCTGCGTCGTCTGCTCAATCTTTTTGTTTGGCGGCCGTTTCATTTGCTGGTGATACAACCATCCATCTGGTTCTATCGACGCGTTTTGAAACCAACTGCCTTGTGGCTGGTTCACACTGTCCGGCGGTTGTTCGCTTACCTCTGGCAGCGCACAGCTTACCCACGGAGTATTTATGGCCGTCGCATTAGCTCCCGCTGGCGCTTGCTTAAAGCGCACTTGCGCCTGCTTTGGCGGCGACCCAAACCGCCCGCTGCGGCATTGGTAGCTCCCCGACACCCCCGCGAGAATTTACGGGCTGTGCGTACTTTTCGGTTGGCAACGGCCGTTGCCGCCCTGGCGCTTGTGATAGTCGTTGGGATGTTGAGCACACGTGAATCGTTGCCAGGCAATACGGCCGTGGCCGACGATCGGCCGTTTGAAACATCAACCCCTAACATCATTGTGCTAACCCCAACGCCGCTACCACCGACCCCAACGGTGATTCCCACAGTTTCCATTAAGCTGACGCCGTGGGCCACGCCCAATCCGCTAGATGGCGGTGGCGCGGTCATTTTTACCCAGCGCATCAATGGGAATAGCGACATTTACATTTTGCCTGTGGGCCAATCTGAATCTATCCGTCTCACTACGCATCCGGCTGAAGACAAGGACCCGGCTTGGAGTCCAGATGGCACTGAGATCGCCTTTGCCTCGCGGCGAGATGGCAATTGGGAGCTGTACGTTTATAACATGCCTAATCGTGAGCTGCGGCGCGTCACCAATGAATTGGCTTACGATGCTGCCCCAACCTGGTCGCCAGATGGCCAATGGTTGGCCTATGAATCGTACCGCGACGGCAATTTGGACATTTATCTGATTAAGGCGGATGGCAGTGAAGGCCCCTTCCGCCTAACAGACGATCCTGCCCCCGATTATGCGCCTGCCTGGTCGCCTGGCGGGCGGCATATTGCGTTTACGAGTTTGCGTGGCGGCAGCCGAGACATTTTTATACGTTGGCTGGATGCAGGTATTAACGCTGGGGTGATCAACATGACGCAAACGCCTGATTTGCAGGAAGATGATGCGGCTTTTGCCCCAGACGGCCGTTCCCTGGTGTATGCCGAACATAGCGCTGGCTTCCCCGTCATGTATGCCCTGCCGCTCAATGAAGATTACGGACCGGCTGGAGCGGCTTATGGCCTGGGCCAACAGGGCCGCGCTCCCGCCTGGTCGCCGGACCGCCGTTCCGTGCTGTTTGTGTATGACCAGGGTGGGCGCAGCTTCTTATTGTCTGGTAGTGTGGAGGCGTGGAATGTGGTGCCGCAGATGTTTGTCAGTGACGGCCGTATCGATGATCCATCGTGGACGGCCGTACGGCTGACCCCAGATATGACCAACCGGCTGCATAACATTGATCGCCTGGCGACTGACGAGCTGCTTTATGTGGAAGCAGTAGCAGAGCCGGAGGCAGGTCAACCACCCGCGCTCCTATTTCCTGTGGAGGTTAACGCGCCTTCACCTTATCTGAGCGATGCCGTGGACCAATCGTTTGCCGCATTGCGCCAACGGGTGATTGCTGAGGCTGGCTGGGACTTTTTGGGACGGCTGGACGGTATGTTTGAAGCGATTGATGCCGGGCGGTTGCCCGACCAATCGACCCAATCCTGGAACAAGGCAGGGCGCGCCTTTGATTTTTATTTCCGTGAAGCGCTGGGTTTTGAACCGCAGGTGGAGCTGGTGAAGCTGGATGTAAATGGCGAGACGTATTGGCGGGTGTTTGTGAAAACGGCCGTACAAGATGGCAGCCAGGGTGAGCCGCTGCGCGCCCTTACCTGGGACTTGCAGGCCCGCAGCGGCGACGATCCCAGCTACTATGAGCAGGGCGGCAAATGGCGCGACTCCGTGCCCAGTGGCTACTACATCGATTTTACAGCGCTGGCAGCGGATTATGGCTGGGAGTGGGTACCTGCTAACGTTAACTGGCGCACCTATTTCCCCGATATCCGCTTTTGGCATTATGAAAAACAGGATAATTTAACCTGGGAAGCAGCGATGCAGCAGCTTTACACCGAGGATGAATTGGCTCCTTTGCTGGAACGGCCGTAACTCCCCATGTCCTTTCCCTCAAAAATAATCCGCAGATTGCTCTATGTTTTCCTGCCCTTTTTGCTGGTTGGCTGTGGTGAGGACACGTTAGCGACGCCAACTTTGGTTGCCCCGATTAATTTGCCCCCGTCCCAACAAACCGAAATGGCCATTACGGCGGAATCTGGTAACGGCCGTATTGTGGCGGGTGGGCGCACTGTTAGCACCAACTTAGCCCAGGACGTCCCCACGCCTTCAGGCGTTGGTATTCGCCCGAATGAGGCGCAGCAGCTTTGGGTGCCCGATGCCGGTCCGGAGCCGCCAGAAGGTTGGCGGCCCCCACCTTATGACGTGCCCCTTTCGCTCCATTATGATGATCATTATTGGTTGGCCCGGCCACTGCCTTCCGGCAGCCGCAATTATGATTTGGAATGGTACCCCTATGGCAACGACGTTCAGTTGCCAGAACTGCCCTCTTATCGCATTCATCACGGCATCGACTTTCCCAATGAGACGGGGACGCCAGTTTTGGCAGCCGGTAGCGGTACGGTGGTTCATGCCGGGCCCCTGCCCAGCCCCCGCAACGGCGTCAACTATTACGGAAACACCGTGGTGATTTTGCATGATTGGCAATGGCAGGGTAAAGATGTGTACACCCTGTATGCGCATACCCTGGAACTGTTTGTGCAAGAGGGGGATTCTGTCCAGCAGGGTCAGCTTATTGCTGGGGTGGGCAGTTCTGGCGAGGTCAGCGGCCCGCATTTGCATTTTGAAGTGCGTGTAGGCAGCAATAATTATGGCAATGCCCGGAATCCGGCGTTGTGGCTGGCACCCTTTGAGGGCTGGGGAACCCTGGCGGGGCGCCTGGTGGATAAGAACAGTCAGATGATTTCTAGTGCCAGCTTAACGTTGCTGCCGCTGAATGTGGATACGGCCGTACGCAAACAGCGCACTTACTATCCTGTTGTTAGCTCTGATGAAGTATGGCAGGAAAACTTCGTCTTTGGTGATGTGCCTGTTGGTCGCTATCGGTTGACCATTGATGCCAATGATGGTGTTCACATTTATGAACGGGAAGTGGAAATATTCCCCGGCCAAACTAGTTTTGAGATTATCTCAACTAACTTCGAGTTTGCCCCGACCCCCACACCGATCCCCATCGAGTCTCCCCCAGATGCTG
>JBNKLQ010000158.1:0-14043 GCA_050292445.1 Promineifilaceae bacterium (SeqCode)
GCACGGTCGGCATGAATGCACCGTTGCCCATTTTCACATCCAGCACAATGCCATCGGCGCCCGCTGCCAATTTTTTAGACATGATGGAGGCTGAGATGAGCGACAAGTTGGCCACCGTGCCGGTCACATCGCGCAGCGCATACAGTTTGCCGTCTGCCGGAGCTAAATCAACCGATTGCCCGGTTAAAACCAGTCCCATTTCAGCCAACTGCTGCCGGAATTGGGGCAATGTCCGGTCGGGAGTCCAACCGCGAAAGGACTCCATTTTGTCCAGCGTGCCGCCGCTGGACCCCAGGCCGCGCCCGCTCATTTTGCCCACGGGCACGCCGCAGGCCGCCACCAAGGGCTGCACTGCCAGCGTTGTTTTATCGCCCACGCCGCCGGAGGAATGTTTATCGACGACAAACGGGGCCACGTCGTGCAAGTCCAGTTCATCACCAGAGTGGGCCATCGCCAGGGTCAGGTCCACCGTCTCCCGCCGGTCCATGCCGCGAATGTAGATAGCCATCAGCAGGGCAGCCACCTGGTAGTCGGGCACCTCGTCGGCAGTGTAGGCGCGAATAAACCATTCAATTTCGGCCGTAGAGAGCGTTTTGCTGTCTCGTTTCTTTTCAATCAAATCAACCATGCGCATGAGAAGCATCCTTTTCTGTGAGAATAAGGAAATATTGTGAGAATGGGTCACGATTATAGCAGGAATTCGGTATAATCCGGCCTGAACAGCAACCAGTAATCAGTTTGTCAGTTACCAGTAAAAGCAATTGATTACCGACCATTAAAATTTCCCTGGGAACTGTATGAGTTTTTGCTTAGCTGAAGTTTCCGGGGAAATCCACTGAAACGGAGGAACCATGCCTCAAAAGGCTGATTTTTTGCTCACCGGCGGCACCGTCGTCACCATGAATGAACAGTTCGATGTGATTGAAAACGGCGCGGTTGCCGTTGTGGGCGACTCGATTACGGCCGTTGGCCCCACAGAAACCATCACCGCCAAATTCCAGGCCGAGGAAACAATTGACTGCACCGGGCAAGTGATTATGCCTGGGCTGGTAAATGCCCATACCCACATTCCCATGACCCTGTTTCGCGGGCTAAACGACGATTTGCGCCTGGACGTCTGGCTGGGCTACCTCATGCCCGTGGAGCGAGAGTTTGTCACGCCAGAATTTGTGAAGTTGGGCACGCGCATCGCCTGTGCCGAGATGATTCGCTCCGGCGTGACGACCTTTGCCGATATGTACTACTTTGAAGAGGCGATTGCAGAAGAAACGGCCGTCATTGGCATGAGAGCCTTGCTGGGCCAAACCGTTCTCGTCTTCCCGGCGCCAGACGCCGCCACTTACGAAGACGCCCTGGTGCTGACTCGTCGCTTCATTGAGCGCTGGAACGGGCATCCGCTGATCCAGCCCGCCGTAGCCCCCCACGCCTGGTACACTGGCACGCCAGAAATGGACCGCGCCTGCGCCGATCTGGCCCGCGCGTTTGACGTGCCCATCCACACCCACGTCGCCGAAACAAAGCTGGAAGTGGAGAACTGCCGCACGCAAAACCATACGCCCGTGGTACCCCATATTGCCAGCCACGGATTGCTCAACACCAAGCTACTGGCCGCCCACTGCGTCCATTTGGAAACCAGCGAAATGTTTGCCCTAAAGGAAGCGGGCGCAGGCGTGGCTCACTGTCCCAGCAGCAACCTGAAGCTGGCCAGCGGCATTGCCAACGTCAAAGAGATGCTAGAGGTGGGCTTGAACGTCGGCGTGGGCACCGATGGCCCGGCCAGCAACAACGATCTGGACATGGTGGAAGAGGTGCGGCTGGCAGCCCTGTTGGCCAAAGCCCAGTCCAACGACCCGACGGTGCTGCCCGCGCGGCAGGCGCTGGAGCTGGTCACCCGGCGCGGCGCACGCGCTCTGCACATGGGGGACGTAACGGGCAGCTTGGAAGTAGGCAAACGGGCTGATCTGGCGGTAGTGGCGATGGGTGGGATTCACAATTGGCCTCAATTCCACAACAACCCGGATGGCGTTTACTCCCGCCTTATTTACGCGGCCAAAAGTGGCGACGTGCAGCATGTTATGTGCAACGGCCGTTGGCTGATGCAAAACCAGGAGTTACTAACGGTGGATGAAGCTCAGGCGCAGGTGGAAGCGGCGCAGGTAGCGGCAGAAATCGATACCTTTGTCCATCGGCGGGAGTCCAGCCCATACAACAAACTTGTTTTACTTTCTGGCGTGCAGCGGCAGGAAAGTTTTGAAGTGCAGGTAAAAGCGCCGTTGGAGGAGAAAACGGCCGTTCTCGACTTTCTCCACAGCGACCAGTGCAGTATCGTGCGCAGTGCCCATTACAAGCAGTACGATCATTACTTCATCTTTGCCAACGAAGACCCGGATTCTGCCCGGCTGCGCTACCGTGAGGATGAGTTTGTCGATGAAAAGGATCAGGTCTACCAGACACGCACCCGGCTCACGCTCATCGGTGAGGGGGAACGGCAAGAGTTCCCCAATGCAGTGATGCTCTCGCGCTCCCGCTTTTTGGCCGACGCCGACCGCAGCCTGCGCTTCTACCGGGAATATTTTGCCCCGGAATCAGAAATCGAGGTGTGCAAAGACCGGCTGCGCTGGCACATTATTTACCAGGAAACCGATTTTGCCATCAATTTCGATAAGGTCGTTGAGCCAGAAGTGCCCGGCTACTTCTTGGAAATCAAATCACGCACCTGGTCCCGCTCCGATGCGGAGCGCAAGGCGGGGCTGATGGCAGAAATTTTGTCGTTGGTGGGGGTAGATTTGAAAACGGCCGAACGGCAGGAATATGCGGAAATTGCCCAGAATGTGGGTGATTGAGAAATTGGGTAATTAAGTAATTGGGCACTAATAACCCAGTTACTCAATTACCCAATTACATTTTTAGCCTGTCTTAAACATCGTCTGGAACTTCATGACGGTGTTCAGATCGCCACTAACTTTTACCTTGCCCCCCATGAAAGCCATCATTGGGTTTAGCTTGCCCGTCATCATATCGACGTAGTCGCTGCCATCCATGCTGATAGTGGCATCTGCACCATCGGCGATGCCGTCTTCAACGGCGCACGCCCCGTCGGCAATCTTCACGGTCCATTGACCGCCATTTTCACCTGAGAGGTCAAAGGCAACGGCGGCATTCATGTCGCCTGCTTTTTCAACAATGAGGTTCTGCGGGGTTTTGGCAAAAATATCTGCTGGGGTTGTCATAGTTGGAACTCCTTTATTTGGTTCAGTATCAAATTATTACGCACTGCGGCATGAGAGGAGTATAGCAACGGCCGTTTTGGTGTCAAGATTGTAGAGACGAGAGATACATTACCTTTGCAATCTTAACGTTTCCTCAACGATTTGCCCCTAACATTGTAAGGAGGCTTACCCTGGTTTGCCTCCTTTTTCATCCTTGTGCTAGAATGTTCGCCGCTCTGGTAAATTAGAGTTACCAGTGGTTAAGCGGCTCATGATGAACGTCGATTAAGAAGCGTAAGCTCATTTATTAGCAGAGACACAATCGGGTAAACTGATTTTTCTGCTAAGTAGGCACGTTCGGTAGCCGCTTTTTGTATGGTTCCATTTGCAAAACTTAAACAATGGCAAATGGCGAAGAAGCAGCTTTACTTGAAAGTGCTGCGATGAATACAGAAAGTGCAAACGGATTTGTATTCATTTAATAAGGGCACCCCATCGGGTTAGCTTTTCAGGGAAGAGGGTAAAAAGAGAAGCGCGGATAAGATGTCGCTCGCGACATCCTGTACGTCACTCGCCGGTAAACGGCCGTTCCCTAACCCAAACAGAAAACGCTAATCGGGCCGTCTTTGTTAAACAACGGAGGTACCAAATTATGGAAGAGGAACGGCCGTCTACAGACACCACCTCAGAATTTGAAGAACAAACGCCAACCAGCAGTGGCCCTTCTGGGATGTTGATTGGCGGTGTCGTTGTGGTTGTGCTTCTCATTATTGCCGGGCTATTTTTGCCCCCCATCTCCTTGGGTGAACGACTAGGGATAGGCAGCAGTGATGATGAAACAACCACCGAAAGCTCACCCACAGCATCTCCCACAGAAGCCGAAACTGTGGTCGCCAGCAATCCATCTATTCCTGGCGAAGTAGATGTGATTGTGAGTGATACCAGTGCAGTCGTCAACGTCACCAGCCTCAGCGAGGCTGACGCGACCAGTAGCATTGGCGCTTTTCCGGCCACCACCACCGTGCGCGGCAACGTGTTCAAAGTGGAACACGACGCGACGGTGTTGAGTGGTAAGGTTGCCATTAACGTGCCTGCGGGAACGGCCGTTGAAATGGTTGATCTCTACGGCTGGGATGGCACAAATTGGCACTTCATCCCCAGCCAAATTGACGTGGAAACACGCCAGATCGTCTCCCCTGAGCACAATTTGTACCAGGCATTTGCCCTGGTAGAGCCAGGTGCCGCCGAAACGGTCACCGTGGGTGCAGAACTACTGCCACTGCAAGTGCTGCCAGAACCCGCCCTGGCCAGCCTGACGGAACTATCCGCAGGTACGCTCACCTTAGTGGGCACAGGCGACCTACAGGGTGAAGTTGCTGACCTTCCGGCTGGCGAATTTGACAGCCTGGTGCGCGTCACCAATGGGGGCGTGGTTGTTGATCAAGCCTCCCTCTCCGCACTGCTGGGAGATTCTACAGCCCAAACAAACCAGATTAACGCCTTGGTGAACACGGCCGTTTCCGGTGGCTTCGCGGGCATCAACCTGGATTATCAAGGCGTCGCCGCGGCCCAAACGGAAGCATTCAGCTCCTTTGTGATGAGTCTGGCCGATGCCCTGCACGCCCAAAACCTAACGCTGGCAGTCACCCTGGCCACACCCCAAGAAACGGATGGCCAATGGGACAGTGCCGGACAAGATTGGGCCGCCATTGGGCAAGCAGCAGACATCGTTTATGTACAAATGCCGCTGGACCCAACAGCCTACAGTGACAACAGCGCTGCGACGCAGCTATTAAACTGGGCCACCCGTCTGGTAGACCGTTCCAAAATGACCCTCTTGGTAAACGCAGGCGCAGTTGATCGCGTTGGCGACGCCTTCCTGGAACTATCTAACGAAGACGCGCTGGCTAACTTTGGCGAGCTGGAATTTGTCTCCGGCAGCGAAGAAGTAGAACCGGGCACCGCTGTGGAACTGGCGCTGTCTGGCAATGCATCTCCGCTGGAATGGGATGGGGCCAGCCTGACCTACCGTTACAGCTACCAGATGAGCGACCAAACACATGATGTTTGGCTCGGGAACCCGGCTGCCCTCAGCAGTCGGCTGGGATTGGTTGAGCGTTATCGTTTGCGCGGTGCGTCCGTTCGTGGTCTGAGTACCGTTACCGATGGCGCTGGCTATGCCACCGCGCTGGCCGCTTTTACCGGATTGAGTGCCCCACCAGAAACCAGCGGTGCAGCCATTGTCTGGACGGTCGAGGATGCCAGCGGCAGCGTGCTGGCCAGCGAAAGTGGCAGCGATCTGACGTTTGCCTGGGCAGGTGAAGAGGCGCCTGGCAGCTACACAATCAATGCTGATTTTGCCCTGGGCGAAGCGGTTGCTTCTCTTGGTTCTGTCACCGTGAATGTGGCTGAAGCTGTAGCAGAGGAACCTGTGGCAGAAACGGCCGTTGTCAATCCCGGCACAGGCAGCACAGGCGCTATCGATCCTGGTGACGCCGATGCGGTTGTCAATGCCAACGCCAACGTGCGTGTAGGGCCTGGTCTGACCTATGGTCTCATCGCCGGCGGCCTCAACCGAGGCACGCAGGTGCAGGTTATTGGACGCACTTCAGACACCAGTTGGTACCAAATTCTGATGCCCGACGATGGGCGCGAAGGTTGGATTTTTGGCACCTTGCTTGATCTGAATGCCAATTTAGACGTGACCAGCCTGGAAGTGGTAGCGGTCGATCCGCCAACAGTTTCCGACAGCGGCGGAGGCGGCACAACACCAGCCCCGGCACCAGTAGCCAATGGTTCCTTTGAATTGGGTGGGCAAACGCACGGTTTTGCTAACCCCACACTTATGTCCTATGCGGGCATGAACTGGGTTAAATTCCAGCACAAATGGGGCTCGGGCGATTCGCCTGACGCCGTTGCTGGCCGCATCCAGCAGGCACACGCCAATGGGTTCAAGGTATTGCTCAGCATCCCCGGAGCCGACCATAGCAGCATTGATTACAATGCCTATGTATCCTTCCTGGCTGGCGTTGCTGCCCTAGGGCCAGATGCCATTGAGATCTGGAATGAAATGAATATTGATCGGGAATGGCCAAATGGCCAGATTGACCCGGCTGCCTACACCAACAACATGCTGAAGCCTGCCTATCAGGCAATCAAAGCCGCCAATCCTAATGTAATGGTTATCAGCGGTGCACCCGCCCCCACCGGTTTCTTTGGTGGCTGCGGCGGCGGTGGCTGTGATGATGGACTTTACGTGGCCGGGATGGCTGCGGCCGGAGCAGCTAACTATATGGACTGTATCGGCATTCATTACAATGAAGGCATTGTGCCACCAAGCCAGCAGAGTGGCGACCCCCGCACCGAGCATTACACGCGCTATTTCTGGGGCATGGTGAACACGTATTACAATGCCTTTGGCGGTTCTCGCCAACTTTGCTTTACGGAATTAGGCTACTTGTCTGGTCAGGATTATGGTGGGCTGCCAGCCGGTTTCGCCTGGGCAGGCAATACGACGATTGCCCAGCACGCAGGCTGGTTGGCCGAGGCCACAAGTCTGGCGGCAAACAGCGGCAAGACACGTCTGCTCATCGTCTTTAATGTTGATTTTGTTACCTTTAACTCCGACCCACAGGCAGGTTTTGCCATGATTCGAAAGGATGGTAGCTGCCCGGCCTGTGAAACGTTGCGCCAGGTGATGAATCCATAAGGATGGGTTCACAAATAACTTTTGATTAGAAAACGCATTCGCAAGGTTTGCCTGTTTACCAAAGCCTATAGTTGAAAACAGGCAAACCCATAGGCGCTGTTTGAAAGTATTCAGTTAGAGTAAAATAAGGGGCGCATTTTGTTTGATTGCTACAAAATGCGCCTTTTCTTTATCAAAGAGGTTTATATGAAACAGATAAAATGGTTATTTTTTGCAACGGCCGTATTGCTTTTACTGGTTGCCTGTGGTGGCGGGGAGGAACCGGAAACGGCCGTTTCTGACACCACCAGCGACACGGTACCCAATCCCCCCACACCAGAACCCGCTGTAACCCCTACCCTCGCTCCCCCGGTTGTCGTGGTGGAAGGTGAAGGTGGTGGGGAAGAGCCAGTAGCGGCTCCTGAAATAGTCGAAGAAAAAATACGGCCGTGGCCTGCCGAAAAATTTGGCTATGGCGTGCAGGTTCATGGCAACGCCACCGTCGGTGATCCAATCTTCACAATGGACACGGTTCAAAATCAGCTTGGTTTAGACTGGGTTAAAATGCAGCTGCAATGGTGGCAAGTTCATCCCTCACCAGGCGCCGACCAATGGTTCTTTTACGATGGCGTCATCGACGAAGCAGCCAATCATAACCTGAATCTAATGGTCAGCGTGGTTGGTTCGCCAGACTGGACCCGCGCCGCAGGCAACCACATTGGTCCGCCAGATGATTACAACGAATATGCCAATTTCCTTACGGAACTCATCAATCGTCATCCTGGCAAAATTGACGCTATCGAAGTATGGAACGAGCAAAACCTGGACCGCGAATGGCAGACGCCAAGCGGCATCATCGATCCCGCAGAGTATGTACGCTTCCTGGAAGTAGCTTACAATGCGATCAAAGCGGCTGATCCCAATATCATTGTCATCAGCGGGGCGCTTTCACCCACTGGCCCCGGCGACTGGGTACGTTGGGCAGATGATTTTGAGTATATGGATCAAGCGCTGGCGGCGGGCATGCTGAATTATGCCGATTGTGTCGGTGCTCATCACAATGGTTACAATGTGCCGCCGAATGTGATCGTTGAGGACACCAATTCGCTGCCCGAATCACAAACGGCTAATTTCCGTGGCCCTTTCGACAATCAATATACCAACGGGCAGTTAAACCATCTGTGGACATTCAAAACCACCATAGATGGCTACGCGCAGCGCGTCGCTGCCTACGATCCCAATATGAAGCTGTGCGTCACCGAGTTTGGCTGGGCCAGCAGTGAAGGGTACGATGCGCCGCCCGAAGGGTTTGAGTTTGCTCTGGATAATACGCTAGACGAGCAAGCTCAATACATCGTGCAGGCATACCAACAAATGCATGATTCCGATGATGTGTGGCTGGCCTTCTTGTTTAACTACGACTTTGGTAACAAGGGCAGCGGCCCACAAGACGATCCGGTGCCTTACAGCATTATCGACATTAACGGTGCCCCTCGCCCAGCCTTTGGTGCGGTGGCCGATATGGAAAAACCAGACTAACGTGAACCTTGCAACTGGGTCATTAGGTAATTGCGCAATTACCTAATGACCCAGTTACTCAATTACCTATTCTTTTGACAGGCAAAAACCTTTTCCACACCGTAATTGCACATTTTTTCCTGACATTGCTGCTGGTTAGCTGTGGGTCGCCACAAGCAGACAGGGCCACAGCTACCGCCATCACTGCCCCAGCGACCACAATCCCTACTGCGGAAGCCACAACTATGCTGCCGCCGCCAGAAGTCGAAGTTGTTTTGAATGGAACGGCCGTTCCCACTCCAGAACCCACCCGTCCACCAGAGCAACTCTTCAACTCCCCCGAATATGGCGTGCATCTTTCCCAATGGTGGCACGTAGATGATGTGCTACCGCGCGATTTAGAACTGGTGCAAGAGATGGGCTTCGGTTGGGCGAAGCAGGTTTTCGCCTGGCGTGACATCGAGGGCAATGCTAAAGGGGAATTTGACTGGTACCGTCCTGATCGTATTGTAGAACAGGCCAATGAAGCCAATCTCAACCTGCTGATACGTATCGATCACCAACCGTTATGGAGCGTACAGGCTCTGACCGACAAGCCCATCACCCAAAATCAGCCCCCGGCCAATTACCAGGATTTTGGCGACTTTTGTTTTGCCTTGGCCGACCGCTTCAGGGGCCAAATTCAAGCCTACCAGGTGTGGAACGAGCCCAATCTCAGCCGGGAGTGGGGTGATCAATCACCTAACCCCGCTGAATACACAGAACTGCTGCGCGTTTGCTATGAAGGCATCAAGGCAGGCGACCCAGATGCTATCGTTGTTTCTGCAGGATTGGCACCAACGGGCGACACACCGCCACGTGCCATGCCCGATGACGCATTTTTGCAAGGCATGTATGATGCCGGTGCTGCCGACTATTTTGACGCACTGGGTCTCAACGCCCCTGGCTACAAAGCGCCACCCGAATTAGCCCCAGAAGAAGGGCTTAACGAAATATGGGGTGGACATCGCTGGAACGTCTTTCGTCACGTAGAAGATATGCGTGCCATCATGGTGGCCAATGGCGATGCCAACAAGCAGGTGGTGATTCTGGAAACTGGCTGGATTTTGCAGCAAGATATACACCCCTCTTACACCTGGCATGGTGTTACCGAGGAGCAACAGGCAGAATATCTGGTAGGCGCTTATCAGTTTGCCCGCGAAAATTGGCAACCGTGGATTGGCACCATTTTCACAATTTACATGGCCGATGCCACCTGGACAGCCGAAGAACATGAACAATATTGGTGGTCTATTGTTTTGCCAGACGGCACACCCCGCCCCGCGTATTTAGCGCTTAAAGCCATGGCGAAATAAATTTTTACGTTTAAAGACGGCGGCAACATCATGTTTTGGACTCTTGTATTCTCTTATTGGATTCATCTGTTATCCACGGTCATTTGGTTTGGCAGCCTGGTGTTGATGGCCCTGGCAGCTCTACCCGCTCTGCAAAAAGGGTCTATAACGGCAAACAGCTGGCTGGGCTTGCAAAAGCAGCTCACACCCTGGGCCAATATCAGCCTGGTGCTGCTGCTCATCACCGGCTTTGTGCAAATGACAAACGATGCCAACTACAGTGGTTTTCTGGCAATTGATAGCACCTGGGCCTGGGCCATGCTGGTCAAACACATTGCATTCGGCCTTCTGGCTATCCTGACGGCTTATTTACAGTTCGGTTTGTATCCAGCAACTGAGCGGATTGCCTTACTGGCAGAGAAACGGCCGAATCTGGCCCAATCCGAGAAAGAAAAGTTGACCAAGCGCGAGAAGCAGATACTGTGGCTAAATCTGGTCTGTGCCGCTGCCATTTTGTTTTGTACGGCCGTGGCGACGGCCGTATAAGTTCCTGTCCAATTCCTTCGGCCTATTGTAAATTCGGCTATCTGCCCTTACAAACAACCTTACGGTTTCCTTTCTGCTCTCCTCAACCAGTAAAACTCCCCCTAAATGCCAAATTTGGCTGTTAAGTTTTAGTAAGTGAGGTCGTAAGCTGCCCCTCATACACTACGTGTAGAGTTAAAAAACACCCATTCAACAACACACGCACGAATATAACATAGCAGTTGTTTATTCACCGTTGGAGTTTATCAATGATACAGGCAACACAAACAAAACAACTCCTGGAAAGTACGAGCATGGAAGCAAATACCGCACAAAGCAAACAAATGGTATCGAAACAGTACAATCGTGCTATGAAATTGGCGCTTGACTACGCGCTTGCCCTGCCGGGACTTTTGCTCATTGCTCCGCTATTCATCTTCCTTGCCATTTTGGTAAAGCTGGATTCATCTGGCCCCGTTTTTCATCGTCGGCGCGTATTGGGAAAAGACGGCCGTATTTTCTACGCCTTCAAGTTCCGCACCATGTACGTGAATGGTGATGAAATTCTGGCTCGCTATCCCAAGCTACGCCAGGAATTAAACAAAAATTACAAACTGAAGTGCGATCCGCGCGTTACGCGAGTCGGCAGCTTCTTGCGCAAATTCAGCTTGGACGAGTTGCCACAACTGCTCAACGTATTGGCCCGCGACATGTCACTTATTGGCCCACGCATCATTGCCCCAGATGAACTCAACAAATACGGGCAATACGGTCAGACGTTGATGATGGTCATGCCTGGTCTGACGGGTTTGTGGCAAGTAAGCGGCCGTTCCAATACCACTTACGACGAACGGGTCGCGCTGGATATGCAGTACATCACCAATTGGTCGGTTTGGCTAGACATCAAAATCTTGCTGCGCACGATTCCGGCCGTATTAAAAGGGGACGGGGCTTACTAAAGTTACCCGCTCCGTTTCGAGAGCCATCTTCATTGCCAACGGGTGATTACACTATTTGGCAATTTGTGTAAGAAAAACAACATTTACCTCCTTCTGAACCCCTCAGCGCACATTGTGTTGAGGGGCTTCTCTTTGGTACCTGGCAAATCACTATCCCCTAATCAGCCAATCCCCGTTACAATACACTCATGTTTGAACTCATCTTTTTAGGCACTTCGGCGTCGGCCCCTTCTGTACAACGGGGCTTATCGGCGCATATGGTTTTGTATCGGGAGCATCGCTTTTTAATTGATTGTGGTGAGGGGACGCAGCGCCAGATTTTGCACAGCGGCTTAGGCTTTAAGCGACTCAACAAGGTGCTGCTAACACATGGTCATCTAGATCATATTTTAGGACTCGGGGGCTTTATCTCCACATTGGGACGTTGGGAAAACATGGATCGGGTGGATATTTACGGAGGGCGCAGCACGCTTAGCCGGGTGTCTGATTTACTGTTTCGGGTAGTGTTTCCCAACGGCCGTTCCCCTTTACACATTGAACTTAACGCCATTGAACCCGGTGTCATCATGGCCGATGACAAATTTACCCTGTCTGCCTTTCCAGTACAGCATCGTGGACCAGGCTGCTTTGGTTTTTTGTTTGAGGAACAGCCTCATCACCCATTTTTGGCCGAAAAGGCGGCGATGCTAGGTGTCCCCTATGGTCCAGAGCGTGCCCAGCTAGTGCGTGGGGAAGCGGTCACATTGGCCGACGGCCGTACCATCCAACCAGAAGACGTGCTGGGAGAAGCGTTGCAGGGCACTAAATATGTGCACATTGGTGATGTGGGCCGCGTGGAGGAACTGCTACCCATTTGCCAGGATGCCCACGCGCTAATCATCGAAGCCACGTATTTGGATGAAGATGCGGAGATGGCGCGTCAATTTGGCCACATGACGGCAGCCCAGGCAGCCACGCTCGCGAAAGAGGCCAATGTAAACACCCTGATTTTGACTCATTTATCGCGGCGGTATAACGGCCGTATCATCCGCCAAGAGGCACGTGCGATCTTCCCCAACACCTACGTTGCCCGCGACTTCGACCATTTTCAAATTACTCGCACTGGTGCCGAAAAAGTTAGGAAAGAAGGCTAGCGCAAGGTGTACATACCATTAGCTGAATGGCGATTTTATTAAACATTCCTCAACTAACTGGCCTTCATTCAAATCTTCCGTCCAGATGACATTGCAACCAAGCTGATTAGCACTGCGAATAATCATACTGTCCCAGAACGAAAGCTGATGGCGCTGCTGAATCTGGACAGCACTCAAAATATCCTCAACCTGCGGCTGATGAATGCGCCATAAGCCCAAATCAGTAATAATCTGCGAAGCTTCCAAGATAGTAAGTGGTTGTGCTAACTTCCGGGTCGTTGTGACATAGAACTCTTGTAAAACCTGGATGCTGATGCACCCTGATTGATCTCTCCACAATCGACGCAAAACTGTTTTGGCTTGCTGTTGTTTTTGAGCATCCCGACTGTCATATGCATAAACGAGCACGTTGGTGTCTACAAACTGATAACCTTGTTCACCGTTCATGAAGATCGTCTCGTGTCCAGGTGATAGTATCACCCAAGCCAAAATCAAAGCCTCTTTCCATCAAAACCAGTTGACGCTGTTTGGCTATCTCATACCGGTCAGATTTGGCTACGATTTCTTCAAGTGTTTCTGTAAGCAAAGCGGACAGTGAAGTTTGGCGTTCCGCCGCCAAAATTTTTGCTTTGCGCAATGTTTCTTTAGGTAAAGATAATGTTACATTTTGTCGTTCCATAACAAGCCTCCACGCAAAACAGTGTAGCACGTATTTACGTGACAATCAACGATCAAACAATAATTTTTGTGTTGCTTTGAATGCAGGTACAATGACGGCCGTATTTCACACCCCTAGTGCTGAAGCAAACTACTTTTGACGATTAACCAATTTGGATTTTGCTTCAGCTTAAGTGTTTCGCCCCAGCACCATAATCCGAAAAACTCGTTGGCGAAACACTAGCCTTGTGGAGAAAAAAATGTCCCAAAATCAGCCCATCACCATTCTTGCTATTGCCAGTGAATGCAAAGGCATCCCCTACTTGCGTGAAGCCCATCGACAGGGCGCACGTGTCCTTCTGCTGGTTGCCGAAGAAGCCGCCCACAATCGAGATTGGCCAATGGACGCCATAGCCGAGCGGTACATCATGCCAAATCTTTCCAAACAACCAGATGTGACGCATGCTGTCAGTTATCTGGCCCGGACAGAAAAATTTGACCGGATTGTGGCCTTGGACGATTACGACGTGGGTACGGCCGCTTCGCTGCGAGAACATTTGCGTATTCCAGGCATGGGGGAAACCACCGCCCGCCATTTTCGGGACAAGCTGGCGATGCGGGTGCAGGCGCGGGATGAAGGCGTTTTGGTGCCGGAGTTTACGGCCGTTTTCAACAACGACGATCTCAACAATTTCCTGCAGCGGGTCCCCGCCCCCTGGGTTCTCAAACCCCGCTTCGAGGCCGGGGCCATCGGCATTCGCAAACTGTACGACGCTGATGCTGTCTGGCAGGCGGTAAACGAACTGGGCGACCAGCGTTCATTTTACCTGCTGGAGCAGTTTGTAGTCGGCAACGTCTGCCATGTCGATTCACTGATTTGGGAAAAAGAGGTGCTGTTTGCCATTGCCAGCCAGTACGGCACGCCGCCGCTGACCGTCACCACAGGTGGCGGCATTTTTAACACCCGCACGCTGGCCCACGACAGCGAAAGCAATCAGGCGCTTATTGCCGCCAACAAAA
>JBNKLQ010000159.1:0-14026 GCA_050292445.1 Promineifilaceae bacterium (SeqCode)
GCTGTACCGTTTTTACGACCATTTCTACCGTCACGGGGTCTTCGCTCTCATGCCATACATCATAATCAGTCACATGGGCCATTACGCCGTAGGCGATCTCTGCTTCAGCGGCTAGAAATGCTTCTGGGCAGGTAGTCATTCCAATGATGCTCATGCCCCACTGGCGGAACAGATTGGATTCGGCTTTGGTGCTGAAGCGAGGGCCTTCAATGGTGATAAACGTGCCCCCTTCATGTACCGTGCCCCCCACCTTGCGGGAGCTATTGGTAATAATCTGGCTCATTTCTGGGGAAAGTGGTTGGGCTAAGCTGATGTGTGCCACTAAGCCTTGACCAAAAAAGGAGCTGGCGCGTCCTTTTGTATGATCAAACAGCTGGTTGGGTATCACAATGTGACCTGGGGCGTAATCTTCACGCAGCGAGCCACAGGCACTCACGGAAACGATATAGCGTACGCCCAACGTTTTGAGGGCAAAGATGTTGGCTTGATGAGGTATTTCACTGGGGCTAAGGACGTGACCTCGCCCATGACGCGGCAAAAAAGCTACACGACGGCCGTATAGTTTGCCTACCAGGATAGCGTCTGATGGTTTCCCAAATGGAGTCGTCATTGTGATTTCTTCGGTTTCAGTGAGGGCTTCCATTTGATAGAGGCCGCTGCCGCCGATCACTGCCAATTCAATTGTAGACAACTTTTTCTCCCTTTCAGGTCACACCCTAACATTCTTGGCTTCAGACAGAACGATATCATTCCTGCAAAGGCATGATTGACAAGATGGGTGCAGATTAGTTGATTAATGTTTGCCTAGCTGTGTTTGCAAGGCACGAATGCGTTCGCCTGCTTTCTGTTGAATTTGTTTAATCGCCTGATTTTGCTTTTCGATCATGGCGCGCGCTTGTTTTAGTTGGGCAATCGCTTGCTTAAGCTGAAGTTCTCGCTCAACCAAACGGGCCTGAATCTCTGCCAGATGATCCCCTTGGGCATGGGTCTGATTCAGGATGTGCTTTAATTCAGTTTCGCTGCCTTCTAGCTGCATTTTTTGTTCTTTAATGACTGCTTGCAGCCCCATATTTTCTTCGACTAACTTTTCATGAACGGTGTTCCATTCAGCCTTTTTGGTTTCAAGGGTCGTCTCTGTTTCGGCAACGGCCGTTTGTAATTCGGCTACTGTCTTCTGCTGAGTCTGTACCGATTCTTCCAGCCTGGTCAGCATCTCTGCCTGATCAGCTGCCTGCTGTTGGGCTTCTGCTGCTGCCGCCTGGCTGGCTTCCAGTTCCGCTTTATACCATAAAACGCGTTCAACGTGAGCATGCTCAGCATCTGCTAATTCTGCTTCCAGGCTGGTGATTTTGGCTTCGGCTTCTGCCAACTGGGCTGCCTTGGCCAGTGGATCTTTACTCTGTTCGCGTAGCAAGCCTATTTCTTCCAGCATTTTTTCCAGTTCTTTTTCGGCCGCGTGACATTGTTCCCGCTGCATGTCGATGATATTGTTATTTTCTTCAATTTGAAGCTTAACTTTTTGCAGTTCCGCTTCCAGGTCCTCGGCTTTCTTTTCGGTAATTTCAGCCAGTTCCTGCCAGCGAATGAGGGATTCTTCCTGCTCGGCCGTATGGACCAGGCTGGCTTTGTGGGCCACTTCCAGGCTGTGGATGCGGTCGCGCAGGGTATTAATCTCGCGCACGGCCGTTTCCAGTTCATCATCTACGGCCGTTTTTTCCGTTTGTAGGTGAGTGTGACTGCCCTGTAGCTGGGCATGTTGCTGTCGCAAATTGGCCAGTTCGTCATTTTGCTCGGTCATCAGATCGCGGGCGATGCCCAACTCGTTGGCCTGCCGTTCCACCTGGCTTTTGCGGTGCCGTACTGCTTCCTGGGCTTCATCTAATTGAGTTTGTTTGGTGCTTAGCTCTGTACGCAGATCGGTGAGTTCTTGCTTGAGGCTGGCAATGGTATTGGTCGATTCACCAGCTAAGTCTGTGAGGCGTCGCTGGAAATCTTGCTCTAGTTCTGCACGGGCGGCCAGAGCCACAGCAGCCTGTGCTTGCAAATGGTGCAGCGCTTCAATCTGGGCCTCATTCCGGTTCAGCAGCTGCCCTTCGGGATGGTCGCTGCCGTTTTCTTGCCGGGCAAATTCACTGTCTTCTGGTAGACGGCCGTCTTCGGCAAGTGCCGTGTAATCCAGTTCATCCACACTGCTAATCCAGCCATGAATATTGCCACCTGGGATGATTGACAGGGCCACGGTGAACACATCCCCCAATACCTGGCCGCTCTTTTCCACGCGAATGTCACGACAAACGGCCGATCCCGACAATAATCCAGCTACAACCAATCGTGGTGCAAACACATTGCCTACCAGCGTTGCCCCTTCTTGAATAGCAACTGGTTGATCGGCATGAATGTCTTCCACGTGGTAGCCCACAATTTCTAGCCAGGTTTGCCCCCGCCGCCAAAAGCGCAGCCGATCTAACAGGCCATGACCATTTAGCTCTGGTGAGGCTTCCAGATCTGGCTCTTCAGTTTGGTTGAGGGTGCCTTCCGGCGTTGTGGGTTCTTCTGTAACCGTCATAATAGTTGTAACCGTGCTTGCCATTATAGCAGGGGAATGCTGAAGATGATACTTAAACTGGGGCGCTTTTTTGGGAAAACAGCACTAATTTCCATCAAATTCAGCAATGATTAAGAAAGGTATGAAGGTCAGATGGTAGTTTGTTGAGAATTTAGAACGCATGTGCTATTATGTGTGGCCATTTGGGGGAAATTTGTTTAGGAATAGGGCCAAGAAGTATTGCGCTTCAGAAGTTTGCTTTAGCAGCAGTGATGGCCAAAACCAATACAGGGAGAACGCAAATGGGTGTAAATGAACTGATTGTGGCTTTCTTTGCCCTGGCTTTTTTGGCCTTTTGTTTAACGGCCGTTGCCCTCTACGCCCTTAGCCGGGACAAAGATGATGTGGCCGATAAAAGCGTTTCTGGCTTAAGTAACTTGCAATGGGGTGGCCTTACGCGCCCTAAATCGCCAGATGCTACGGAAGATGAACAAGAGCCACCGGATTCAGCGGTAGGTTAATCGTTCGCTGCTGGCTCGTAATTCGGTAAAATACAGGCATGAGCTACCTGGAAAAACTAAAAACTGTTCAAGCGCAAAACAATTCCTGGTTGTGCGTTGGTTTGGACCCCATACTGGAGCGGCTTCGGGTCGATTTTCGTAAGTGGGATGAACCTATTTTGCCTTATAACCGGGCCATCATCGATGCGACGGCCGATCTGGTTTGTGCTTACAAACCCAACCTGGGTTTTTATTTGCAGTGGGGTGCAGCCGGGGTCATTGCCCTGGAGCGCACCATTGCCTACATTCCCCGCCACATTCCCATTGTGCTGGATTGCAAGACGGGAGACATTGGTCACACGCAAGCGGCCTGGGCCACTGGCCTGTTTGATGAATGGCAGGTGGATGCCGTGACGGTGAATCCCCTTGTGGGTGCCGATGCCGTGTTGCCCATGATTGAAAAGCGTCCGGATAAGGCTGTCTACATTTTAGCCCGTACCTCAAACAAAAGCGCCACGCATTTTCAAGGGGAGCTGCGGCAGGAGCAAGGTTTGTCCGCAGAGGTGCTGCGCCAGAGCCAAACCTGGCCTACCGCTGGCCACAAAGGATATGTAATCGGAGCCACTTATCCAGAAGAGCTGGCTGTGGCTCGCTATTTAGCTCCTGAAGCTAATTTTCTTATTCCTGGCATTGGGGCACAGGGGGGTGATTTGGAAGCGGCCGTTCAGCATGGCCCCGACGCAATCGCTGGCCCCCTCATCAGTGCCAGTCGCAGCATTATTTACGCCTCTGGTGGTGAAGATTTTGCCGAGGCCGCGCGAGCGGCAGCGTTGGCTCTTCGTGACCAGATCAATACGCTACGTGCCTAATGACAATGTTAAGTAGATCAACACCATTTCCCCGAAAACTCTTAAATGGAGTGGGAAGCAGTTTTCGGAGAAATGATGTTATAGGGAACGGCCGTTTTCTCCAGTGGCTCGTAAGTATGCTAGTAAGATAGCCTCAGTAAACTTAAATCACCTAAGACTTTAAGGTCCGTAAACACAACACGCAAAAGTAAAAAAGCTGGTCCTGGCCATAGTTTGTCACAATTCATATCATCTACCTAAGCTCCTCTGTTTGCCCCACAAGGCAGTGGCAAAAATGTGAGGAGTTGCTGTTAAGTCGATTGTGGCTTGCACTACCAATAAAAAACGTGGCCAATCACGTGCTTCAATAGATAAAAATAACCTCATGGAAGTACACCTGATCCAGTTTGTTCAACAGCTCAATCTAACGGTTGTTTTTAAAGATACCTTTTAGTCCACTACGAACTCGCTTCATTCCCGGGCAATCTAAATCTACTAGCTAAATTTTAGGAAGGATTCATGACTTACCATTCCAAGTCCCATCAAGTTACACTCGATTTTTATACCCTGAACGATTTACGAACAATTATGAAGACTGTACCCCGATTGGAACTGCATCCTGATGCAGCAGCCAAAATCGAAGCTGGGGCTCAGTTTGTTCTGGAAAAAGCGGCCGAAGATCGCTATATCTACGGCACAAACACCGGCTTTGGTTCTTTGTGCGAAACCCGTGTCGAAAATGAAGAGATGGAAATGCTTCAATTCAACCATGTCGTTTCCCATGCCGTTGGTGTTGGCGAGATTGTGCCAGAAAAACTCTCGCGGCTGATGATGTTCATTAAGCTGCTTACCTTCCGCACGGGGCATACCGGCATTTCCATGGCACCCGTGCAGCGCCTAATCGATATGTGGAACAACGACATTATGCCTGCCATTCCCAAGAAAGGAACCGTGGGTGCCAGTGGCGATTTAGCTCCGCTGGCGCACATGGCGCTGCCGCTGCTGGGTTTGGGCAAGGTGCATTACAAAGGCGAAATTGTTGAATCAGCTGGCGTGTTGCAAGAAATGGGTTGGGAACCACTGCGGTTGAAGCCAAAAGAGGGGCTGGCGCTGACGAATGGTGTGCAATATATCAACGCCCGTGGGGCAATGGCCCTGATGCGCATTGAAGAAATGATGAAAACGGCCGATCTCTTTGCCGCCATGAGTTCCCAAGCCTTTAGCACCTCAGAAACGTTTTACCAGGCACCGTACCACAACACCACCTACCACCCGGAACGCAAAACCGTTGCCGCCAACTTCCGCAAGGTGCTGGAAGGCAGCAACCATTACGAATTGCCCACCTGCAACAAATCCAAGCAGGACCCTTACTCCTTCCGCTGCATTCCCCAGGTGCATGGGGCCGTTCGTCAGGCGGTCAACTTTGCTATCGACATCATCGAAAAAGAGTGCAACGGCGTTTCCGATAACCCACTCTTTTTCCCTGAAAGCGACCAAATTTTGTTTGGCGGCAACCTACACGGCGAATCCACGGCACTGGCGCTCGATTTTGTGGCGATGGCCACCAGCGAGATGGCCTACATCTCCGAGCGGCGTACTTATCAGCTTTTGTCGGGGATGCGCGGCCTGCCGGACTTTTTGGTCAATCAGCCTGGTCTGAACTCTGGTTTCATGATTGTGCAATATACGGCCGCAGCCCTCATGAACGAAAATAAGGTGCTGTGTACCCCGGCCAGCATAGATACCATCCCCACTTGCCAGCTGCAAGAAGATCACGTCAGCATGGGTGGCACTTCTTCCTATAAGTTGGAAACGATTGTGGACAATGCCGAATATATTCTGGGCATTGAGCTGCTCACAGCCGCGCAAGCCATCGATTTCAACAAGCCACTCAAACTTTCACCCGCCACGCAGGAACTATATGACGAGTTCCGCCAGCACTTTACCTTCATGGAGCGGGATCGGGTGATGAGCGGCGATATGGAACGTGCTCGCGTCTACTGCGCCGAAAATCGGGCCAAATGGATCGAACAATTTGGGCTTGAGTAAATCCAAGCCTTAATAGTGATTTAAAGATAACCCCTCGAAGATTGGTTTAACAACTCCGGGAGGTTTTTGGGTCTCAGAAATTAACATGAGTAATCAGCGAGAAACGGCCGTATCCACCACACATCATAAATTGAACCAGCGCCCCCTTCACCTGCCGACTGGAAAAGGGCTGGCACTGTTTGCCCTGCTTCTGTATCGCTACAGTGGTGAGGAACAAATCACCGTTTGGCTCGATGGGCAGCCAATGACAATTTCTGTGGACGGCACAGCGCCGTTTGCTGCGTTATTGGAAAAAGTTGGTGGAGAAACGGCCGTTCTCGAACTACGCGATCCGCAAGGATTGCCGGTCTTGGCCCAAAACCTCAGCCAGCGACTGCCTGCCACCAGCGATGAACCCATTTTGGCCTTCACTCCCGAAACCGGCGCGTTGGCCTTCGATGCTCAACTGTTTGACACGGGCACGATTAATCGCTTAGTGGGTCATATACATACTTTGCAGAAAGCGATTGAGGTTGCGCCAGAAACGGCCGTTGCCCAACTTCCCCTCCTCACCAAACAAGAAAAAGACCAACTGCTCAACGAATGGAACGACACCAAACAGTACGATTATCCTGGCCTGCACCAACTGTTTGAGCAGGTTGTAGTCAATGCGCCCGATAGCTTGGCGTTAACATTTGAAGATCGGGAGATGAGCTACGGGGAATTAAACGGCCGTGCCAACCAAATCGCCCATGCCCTCATCCAAATGGGGGTGCAGCCCCAAGATCGTATCGCCATCATGTTGGAAAATGGGCCGCAGCAGGTGGAAGCCCTCTTGAGCGTCCTCAAAGCGGGCGGCGTCTTTGTCTGCCTGGACCCCCATTACCCCACGCATCGCCTGCAAGCCATTTTAGATGAAGCCCAGCCTGCGCGGTTCATCCTCGAATCAACCTGCCTAGAACGGCATGAAGATCTCCTGGCCTACTTGCCCACTGGCTGCGACATTTTGGCAGTTGATGGTGTTGACGATTTTTACCGCAGAGAACGCGGAGAGCGCAGAGAAAAAAGAGAAAAAAAATCTCTGCGTCCTCCGCGTTCTCTGCGGTTAAATAAAAACGAGATAACCGTTTTTGGCCCTGAATTTATCGAAGCCTGTGCCAAAACAAACCCGAATTTGCCGCTGAAACCAACCGATCCAGCCTACATCGTTTACACATCCGGCTCCACCGGCAAGCCGAAGGGAATTTTGCAGACGCATCTGAGCTTTTGCCAGTTTATCGATTGGCAAAGTCGCTACTTTGGCATCGTTGCGCCGCAGCGCTTTGCCCAGTGGGCCTCCATCGCTTACGATGCCTCCTACTGCGAGATTTTTGGCACACTTTGTTTTGGTGCCACGCTCTGCCTAGCCCCGGCAATGACCCGCTTCAATCCGCAAGCGCTCATCGACTGGGTGCGACAGGCGGAGATTACCATTTTGCAGATTGTGCCTAGCTTCTGCCGCCAGATGCTGCAAATCTTGGAAGCGGAACCCAGCCGCAATGGCTCGCATCCACTGCCCAAGCTGAAAATGTTGCTGCTGGCGGGTGAAATTTTGCCGGTTGACCTGGCTCACGCCTGGCTGAACCGCTTCCCCAACCCGGCCAAACTGTTCAACCTGTACGGCCCATCCGAGTCGGTGCTGGCGACATACCACGCTATTCCCAAAGCCGCCCCGGAGCAGCGCGCCATTTCCGTAGGACAAGCCATCGACGGCCGTCAGATCCTCATCCTCGATAAAAACCAGCAGCTGTGCCCGATTGGCGTGCGCGGCGAGCTGTACATTCGCAGTCCGTACCTCACCGAAGGGTACATTGAACGGCCCGATGAGATGGCTGCCAAATTCATCCAAAATCCGCTGCACGATGAGTTCCCTGACCGCGTTTACCGCACGGGTGATATGGGTCGCTGGCTGGCAGATGGCACGATTGAGTTTTACGGCCGTATCGACAACCTCGTCAAACTGCGCGGTATGCGGGTGGAACTGGGTGACATCGAAACTGCCCTACGCGGCCACGAAGCCGTGCGCAACTGCGCCATCGTTGTGCGGAAAGTGACCCGCGACAAGAGCCGCCTCATTGTGAAGGACCGCGAAACGCGCAGCAAAAGCACCGCCAGTGAGCAGCAAATTTTGATGGCCTACTACACGGCCGAACGGCCGCTTTCTGGCTATGAACTACGGTCATTTTTAGAAGAACTGCTGCCACCGCACATGATTCCACAGCAGTTTGTGCAGCTGGACGAACTGCCCACAAACGCCAACCATAAGCTGGATTTGCGCGCCCTGCCAGAGCCGCACAACCTGCGCCCCGACCTGCGCCAACCGTACTTGCCACCGCACAATGAAACTGAGCGGCAAATTGCTGACATCTGGCAAGATGTTTTGGGTATCAATCAGGTGGGTGTGGAAGATGGCTTTTTTGAGCTGGGTGGCGACTCGCTGTTAGCGATGCAGGTGCTTAACCGCACCCGTGAGGCCACCCAGGCCAAACTTTCCTTCCGCCATTTGTTTGAGCGGCAAACGGTGGCTAAACTGGCCGAGTTGGTTCAAGATGGGCTGGGAGAAACGGCCGTCTCATCACCAATCGTCCAAAACGAAACCCGCAACCATTACCCACTTTCAGTGGCCCAGCAAGGCGTCTGGTTTTTGTGGAAGCTGGAACCAGACAGCCCATATTACACGGCGCAGGGGGTCATTCACCTGCGCGGCGAAGTCGATGGGGCCTTTTTGCAGCGGGCCTGGCAAGCTCTGATTGACCGGCACGTCATTTTGCGGGCCAAATTTAGCGTGGATGAAAACGGCCGTCCCCGCCAAACCTTTCCCCAGCGCCAGGACAGCCTGCAAACCATCGACCTCACCCATCTTTCCAGCGCAGAGCGCGAAGATTACCTAAAAGCGTTCATGTACGAAAAAGGGCAGCAGCCGCTCAATCTGGAAAAGCACAATTTGCTGCAAGCCAACCTGTTCAAATTGGCCGACGACAGCTACGACCTGCCCATCACCTTCCACGAAATCACCCTCGATTTGTGGGGCTGGTCCAACATGATCCAGGATTTAGGCGTGTTGTACGATGGCTTCAAGCGTGGCGAGGAAAATCCGCTGCCGCCGCTGCCGTTCACCTTTGCCGATTATGTGCTGTGGGAAAGCGAAGCCATCACCAAAACAAACCTGCAAGCGCAAGAAGCGTACTGGAAAGAGCAGCTGGCCGGTGAGCTGCCCGTCCTCAGCCTGCCCACCGACCGGCCGCATCCGGCCCGGCCAACTTACCGGGGTGATGCCCAGGCGGTGATGCTGGATGCCGAGCTGACGGCTCAACTCAAGGCGCTAAGCCAGCAGCAAGGCGCGACCCTGTTCATGACGATGCTGACCGCGTTTAACATCATGCTGCGCTTGTACGCCGGGCAGGACGATTTGATCGTCGGCGCGCCACTGGCCAATCGCACCCATGACCATGCTGAGGATTTAGTCGGCTTTTTCCTCAACATGCTGCCGCTGCGCACGAAGTTTGATGATGACCCGAGCTTTGCTGAGGTGCTGGCTCAGGTGCGCAACACGGTGACGGGCGCGATTTCCAACGCGGAATATCCTTTTAGCTGGATGTTGGAGTGGGCCAAAACCGCCCGTGACGTGAGCATCTCCCCAGTCTTCCAGGTGATGTTCAACATGCTCAATTTGCCGCAGTCCAGCGTGGCCCTTGATGATCTCTCGCTGACGTTTAGCGAACTGGACACCGGCTACATCAAGTACGATCTGGCACTGTACGCGCACGAACACGGCGACGAAATTTTCTTGCAGCTGGCCTACCTGACCGATTTGTTTGACGCGACGACGATTGAACGGATGTTGAACAATCTGGTACTGATTTTGCGGCAGGCGGTGGCGAATTTGGAACGGCCGTTAGCTACCCTCACTCTCATCACCGAAACTGAACACCAAACCATTCTGCACGACTGGAACCAAACCGCGCAAGATTTTGACAACTGCTTCACCATCGCCCAACTGTTTGAGCAGCAGGCGGCCCAAACGCCAGCCGCCACCGCGCTCATCTGCCAGGGCGAGGTGATGAGCTACGCTGACCTCAATCAGCAGGCGAACCAGCTGGCTCATCTTTTGCGGCAAAAAGGCATGGGGCAGGGCAGCTTTGTCGGCATCTGCACCGAGCGTTCTTTTAAGATGGTGGTTGGCTTGCTGGCCATCCTCAAGGCGGGCGGCGTTTATGTGGCCCTCGACCCAGACTACCCGATGGCCCGGTTGCAAGACATTTTAGACGATACCCAGCCGAATCTGCTGCTGGTGCAGGAATCTGTGGATCGCTTTACCAATTTTGATGGCACCAAAATTTGCCTGGATCGGGATTGGGATCAAATTGCCCAGCAGCCAGCCGACAATTTACCGAGCATCACCACGCCCGACGATCTGATTAACATCGTTTACACCTCGTCCACCACAGGCAAGCCAAAAGGGGCGCGCATTCCGATGCGTGCGGTGCTGAATCGGCTGCTGTGGATGTGGGACGAGTATCCGTTTGTGGCGGGGGATACGGCCGTCTTACAAAAATCATATGCCCTCGTCGCCGCTACCTGGGAACTGTTCGGCGGGCTGCTCCAAGGTGTGCCCACGCTCATCCTCCAACCAGAGGCCGTGCGCGATGCCGATCTGTTGTGGCGCGCGTTGACTCAGCATCGGGTGAGCCATTTGCTTTCTTCCCCGGCGCTCATCGAAAACGTGCTGCAAGCGGCTGCCCGCGAAGAAACCCGCTGGGACAGCCTGCGCTTCGCCACCACGAGTGCCGAACCGATTTCCCCGGCAATGGTGCAGCGCTGGCAAGAAACATTCCCCGGCGTGCCGCTGCTCAATTTGTACGGCTCCACGGAATGTTCTTCCAACGCCACCCAGTACGACGCGGCGACCTTGCCGGAAACGGCCGTGCGCGTTCCCATTGGCACACCTCTGCCCAACATCCAGGTTTACGTCCTTGATGACAATTTCCAGCCTGTCCCCATCGGCACAACCGGCGAACTGTGCGTCTCCGGAGCGTGTTTGGCGGATGGGTATTTGAATTTGCCGGAACTGAGTAAGGAGAAGTTTGTTCAGTTACCAGTATTCAGTAATCAGTATTCAGTAAACAGTAATCAGTCACTGAAAACTGACACATTGAATACTGTTTACCGAACCGGCGATCTCGCCCGTTGGCGCAGCGACGGTCAGCTAGAGCTGGTCGGTCGGCGCGATTATCAGGTGAAGATTCGTGGTTTTCGCGTGGAGTTGAATGATATTGAAGCCGTGCTGTTGGAGCACGAGGGTGTGAAAAAATGTGCCGTGTCTTTGGCCGATGAGGACAACGAACGCAAACGTCTTGTGGCCTATGTTGAACCTGCGGTTTCTGATTTGCAGCCAGTTGATTTGCGCGACTTTTTGCGGGATCGGCTGCCTAGCTACATGGTCCCCAGTGACTTTTTCTTACTGGACAGCCTGCCACTGGGGCCGACGGGCAAGATCAACCGCAAAGCATTGCCGTCTCCTGAGAAATTGCAGCCAGAATTGGTAGAAACGGCCGTTCTGCCCACAACCCCCACGCAAATTTCCCTGGCCATTATTTGGGAATCTTTGCTGGGGCGGGAACAGATTGGCATAAACGCCAACTTCTTCGACATCGGCGGCCATTCCCTGCTGGCAACCCAGGTGGTCTCTCGCATTCGTGACCAACTGAATGTGGAGCTATCCCAGCGCCGCTTTTTTGAGATACCCACCATTGCCGAACTGGCCGAGGAAATTGAGCAGATGCAGGTGGAAACGGCCGTATCCAGTGAAGATGAAATGGCTGCCCTCATGGCTGAACTGGACGATTTGTCCGACGAGGAAGCTGAGGCACTGCTGGCCGAGCTGATGGCGGAAGAATAAAAAGAAGAGATTAGAGATTGAAATAATCTCCAATCTCCAATTACCAATCTATAAATTAAGGTAGTTTCATGACAAACCAACCACCCGAGCAAAATAACTTGAACGACCGACTGGCGGGGCTTTCCCCGGCCAAGCGGGCGCTGCTGGAAATGAAACTGAAACAAAAACAGGCACAGGCCGCGCCGCAGGGCGTTACGCGTCGTGAAGCTTCAGCTGCTGCACCACTTTCTTACGCTCAGCAGCGGCTCTGGTTTTTGGAAGAGCTGGAACCGGGTAGCCCGGCATACCACATCCCGGCCATTTTTGATTTGGCAGGTGAATTGGACGTAGCTGCTCTGACCGCTAGCCTGGACGAAATTGTGCAGCGGCATGAGGCGTTGCGCACCACGTTTACGGCCGTAAACGGCCAACCCTCCCAGCAAATCGTGGACGATGCGACAATCACCGTCCCTGTGGAAGATTTACAAAGTATGCCCGCCGCCCGGCGCGACAGTGAAATGGCCCGATTGACCGCTGTGGAAACAAGACGGCCGTTTGATCTCACCACTGGTCCCCTGCTGCGCGCTTGCCTGCTCAAGCTGGCTCCCAACAAACACCGACTCATACTCACCATGCACCACATCGCCTCCGATGGCTGGTCGCGTGGCGTGTTGCTGCATGAGCTGTCGCTGTTGTACAAAGATTTTTTGAATGGCGAACGGCCGTCGCTGGATCCGCTGCCGATCCAATATGCGGACTTTGCCGTCTGGCAGCGGGAGCATCTAGCAGGAGAACGGCTTGAAAAGCAGCTCTATTATTGGAAAAATCAACTGGATGGTGCGCCACCCCGCCTAGAACTGCCCACCGATTTTCCGCGACCGGCCGTGCAAGAATATCGTGGCAACCATTTGCCGGTGGAAATTGACCAAACCCTGTACGAAGAATTGAAGCGCGTCAGCCAGAAGGCAGGCACGACGCTGTTCATGACCCTGCTGGCTGCCTTCAACGTGCTGCTCTACCGCTACAGCCGCCAGGAATATATCGTCGTAGGCTCACCCATTGCCAACCGCACCCGCGCCGAAATCGAGGGGCTGATTGGCTTTTTTGTCAATACATTGGCTTTGCGCACCGATTTGGCAGGTAATCCCACCTTTTCGGAGCTGGTGGCCCAGGTTAAAAACACCACGCTGGACGCTTACGATCACCAGGATTTGCCCTTCGAGAAGCTGGTGGAAGAACTCCAGCCGGAGCGTGCCCTCAGCTACAATCCGATTTTCCAGGTGATGTTTGTGCTGCACAATGCCACCGGCGCGTCAGCGCAAATGCCTGGCCTCACGGTGACGTCGCTGGACGTGGATACCGGTACTTCCAAATTTGATCTGGCCTTGTCTTTGGCCGAAGAGGCAGACTGCCTGACAGGTTATCTTGAATACAACGTCGACCTGTTTGCCGAGGAAACAATGCGCCGTTTTTGGCACCATTTCCGTGTGTTGCTGGGCAGCATTGTTCAAGACCCATCCCGGCCAATTGGTACTTTGCCGTTGATGGATGAGGATGAGCAGAAGCAAGTCGTGGTGGATTGGAATGAACGGACGGCCGTTTACCCCCAACTCCCCATCCACCAACGCTTTGAACAGCAAGCTGCCCAAACGCCAACTGCCATCGCTGCTGAATTCCCCAGCCAAAACGTGACCTATGCCGAGCTGAACCGGCGCGCCAACCAGCTGGCCCACACCCTGCAAAAAGAAGGCGTCGGCCCAGATGTGAAGGTAGCGCTTTCCGTGGAGCGCTCGCTGGAGATGCTGGTGGGGCTGTTGGGCATCCTTAAGGCGGGCGGGGCGTATGTGCCGCTCGATCCAACCTATCCGCAGGAGCGGCTGGCTTACATGCTGGCCGATTCCGGCGCACAAGTGCTGCTGACCCAAACCAGCCTGCTGCCCGCCATGCCAGAACATCAAGCCACTGTGATCTGCCTGGACCGTGATTGGCAAACGATCGCCCAGGAAAGCGAAGAAAATCCGACGAGCGACGTCGCACTAGATGACTTGATTTACATCATTTACACCTCTGGCTCGACGGGCAAGCCGAAGGGCGTGGCCCTGAAGCAGCGGGCGATTGCTAATTTGCTGGCCTGGCAATTGCAAAATAGCAATTGCAGCGTGGACGATAAGACATTGCAATTCACCAC
>JBNKLQ010000160.1:0-14019 GCA_050292445.1 Promineifilaceae bacterium (SeqCode)
CGGGCAGGCCACCAGATGGACACAAGGGTCACGGTGATTCCCAGAAAAATGGCCTGGAATACGGCCGTTGCCGAAATCGCTGGCGTACTGGCAAAAGACAAAATATTGCCAACAATCAGCTCAAGCAGGGCGATGACGCCGTAGCCCAGGAGTGGCCCCGCCAATAGGCCCCCTGCCACGCCCAACAGCGCCAAAATCAACCCTTCCGCCAGCACCAGCCGCATGATTTGCCGCCGCGTCATGCCCAGGGAGCGCAGCACGCCAATTTGCTGCTGCCGCTGGGAGATGGTCATGGTGAAGGCGTTGAACACCACAAATCCAGCGGCGGCGATTAGCACGTAGCCGACGATGGAAATCATCAGGTCGAACTGTTCGGAAACGAAGCCGTGGGTGATTTCTGCTCCTTCAATATCGGCATTGAGCAGCGCTTCCAGCAAAGAAGCGCCAACCAGATCGGCGGTGATGATGATGGCTACGCCAAAACTAATGGCCAGGCCGCTAAGCAAGGCTCGCAGGCGATGTTCCCGCAAAAAGCGCCAGACGAGTCTGCCTAATGAAAAAGAAGCTGCATTTTTGGGGTGATTGGGCGATTGTTCAGGCATCGATACGGCCGTCCTTCAGTCGTACGACGCGATCAGCAAAGGCTGCTGCCCGGTGGTCGTGGGTGACCATGATGATGGTTTGTTGCTGAGTGTCGCAGGTTTGGCGCAGCAGTTGGAGAATTTCATTGCCGGATTGGCTGTCTAAATTGCCGGTTGGCTCGTCGGCCAGCACGATTTTGGGTTCCGTGACTAGCGCCCGGGCAATGGCCACACGCTGCTGCTGCCCGCCGGAAAGCTGGTTGGGCTTGTGGTCCAGACGGTCGCCCAGGCCAACCAGGGCGAGCAGTTTAATGATGCGGTCGGAGTAGGTTTGCAGGGAACGGCCGTCTATCAGCAAGGAGAGCGCCACATTTTCAAAAGCAGAAAGGGTGGGGAGCAAATTGAAGGATTGGAAGATGAAGCCAATTTGCTGGCGACGCATCACGGCAATTGCGTCATCATCCAGCGTTGCCAGTTGCGTCTTGTCCAGGCGCACGTTGCCGCTGGTGGGAGTATCCAGCCCGCCCAGCAGGTGCAGGAGGGTGGATTTACCAGAGCCAGATGGTCCCATGATGGCAATAAACTCACCCCTTTTTACAGCGAAATCAACGCCATTGAGGGCAGCCACTTCCACTTCGCCCATCCGATACACTTTGCGTAAGCCAGTGGTTTGCAAAATATGCGTCATGATCCTCTCCTGTGATGTGGTGACGATTTGTACTATAAGCTGGGTAAGGAAGTTTAGGCAACCATTTGGCACGTGATCTTTGTGGTACTTTTGTGTATTTACCCTGTTCGTTTTAATAAAAATGAGGAAATGGGAAACGGTTCATTTTGCGCAAAAGCATCTTTACAAATTTAATAAGCGTAGCCACAGTCCGGGGCGTCGCCTCGGCGCTGCGCGCCTGGCGACGCCGAGTTCTAGCGGGTTTTTTCAGTTTGTGGGGGCATTTTGCCCCCACAAACTGAAAAAACCCCATTTAGTTCTCCCGCACGGGGCGCGAAGCGCCCTCGTGCGGGCTAGATGCTCAAACACAGAAAGTTGTCACAGCAGCAAATTCGTTAGGGAAAACCGCTTAATTTTAAACCATGCCGGAAATGGGAAACGGCCGTTATAATGGTGTCAACGTGGCGCGACTTCGGGAAAAAGCCAATGAAACAATTACGGGAATTATGGTGGGTTTGTTTATTGCTTGTGGTAGGCATCGCCTGTGCCAAGCCGCCAGAAGTGGTGGAGATCACGCGGGAAGTTGTGGTTCTGGAGACGGCACCATCCCAAGAGGCTGAGCTTGTTGTCTCGCGCGATTTGTTTTTGCGGGCCACGGAAGTGATTGTGACGTGGATTATTGAGGAGACGCCAGAAGCGGTGGCGGAGACGCCGACGCCGCCTGAACCGGAGCCAAAAGAGCTGGTTGTGTGCCAGGCGATGGAGCCAGATTCCCTCTTTCTTTACAGTACCCGCATGTTAGACAAAGAAAACATCCACCACGCCATCTATGAAAATCTGGTGACGCAGCTGGATTACGGCTACCAGGCCCAGGGCATCGAAAAGCTGCCCAGCCTGGAAGATGGCGATGCCGTGCTGCAAACCGTTACCGTGCAGGCGGGCGACACGGTACTGTCCGCCGATAACGAGGTGGTGACCCTGGCCGAAGGTGTGGCCGTGATGAATGCCGCCGGAGAGCGCGTAATGTTTGATGGCACACTGCTGGAAATGAGTCAGCTGGTGGTTGATTTCACGCTCAAGCCAATGGTGTGGTCCGATGGCACGCCGGTGAGCGCGGCCGATTCCGTGTTTAGCTTTGAAGTGAACCGCACGGTGGAGGTGCCGTTTACCACGGTGGATACCTACCGCACGGCGCGCACCGCCAGCTATGAAGCCACCGGCGACCTGTCGCTGCACTGGACGGGACTGCCTGGTTGGCTGGACCAAACCTACTTTTTGAACGTGTGGACCCCGCTGCCGGAACATCAACTGGGTAACTACGATGTTAATTTGTTACCTGAGTTGCCTGATTCGGCGAGACGGCCGTTAAGCAGCGGCCCGTTTGTTGTTACAGCATGGCAGCCAGGCGAAGCAATTCAATTAGCCCCCAACCCATATTACTACCGGGCCGATGAGGGATTGCCCCATTTAGATAGTCTGACTTTTCGTGCGCTGCCCGATTCAGACGGACTGTTATTAGCCGTAGTTGCTGGTGAATGTGATATTGCCTCCCAAAGTGGCTTAAACTTGGGCCAGGTTGATTTCATTTTGGCAGCGCAAAATGGCCTGTTGCAGGCAGATTTTCAGCCAGGCGTGGTGTTTGAGCATCTGGCGTTTGGTGTTGATTCCTTTGGGGAGTACGGGGATGGCAACGGCCGTCCCGACTGGTTCCAGGATGTGCAGGTGCGGCAGGCACTGGCCATGTGTACCGACCGGCAAAGCCTCATGGAGCAAACCATGTATGGCCAATCCGAAGTGTGGGATAGCTATGCCTCGCCCGACCACCCGCTGCGCCCGGCGGATGCGGCCGCGTGGCCCTACGATGTGGCCGCAGCCAACGCCCTGCTGGATGAAGTGGGTTATCTGGACAGCGACGGCGACGGCATTCGCGAAGACCCAGCCACCGGCATGCCTTTTGCCATCGAGCTGATTAGCAGCACAGGTGGGGAACTGCGCCAACAAATTACTGGCACCATTGTCAAAAATTGGCTTGATTGTGGCGTGCAGGTCAACGAAGTTTTCCTGCCTGCTGGCGAACTGTTTGCCGATGGGCCAGAGGCTCCTTTGTTTGGTCGTCAATTTGATGTGGCTTTGTTTGCCTGGGTCAGCGGCACGGAACCACCTTGCCAAAATTGGACATCTAACAATATTTTTGGCCTGGACACAATCCCTTTTGACCAGCGAGGAAATCTTAACGTGACGGGCTGGTCAAACGAAGCGTTTGACGCTGCCTGCCAGCAGGCACAGCAGGCGTTTTGGGGATCGTTGGATTATGTGGTAGCTCATCGAGAGGCGTGGCGCATTTTTGCCGAGGAGCTGCCCTCGCTGCCGCTGTTCCCCCGCGTAAAGCTGGCCGTCGCCCGTCCAGAGGTGCTTAATTTTGGCCTGGACGCCACGCAAAGTTCTGAATTGTGGAACTTGTTTGAGATTGATCTTAAGCCGTAGCAGTTTGTCTGTCATCCCCCTAAAGCGGGAATCCATCGCCTGGACCCCCGCCTACGCGGGGGTGACAGAGGGAAAGTTATTCAATGTCTTCAAGGGGGGCGGTGAAGTTAAGGTAATCGACGCGGGTGGTTTTTCCTTCCGCCAGCGTGACGTAAAATTCCTGGCCGACGTTGTTGCGCACCACCACCAATCGGTTAACGCCAGGGGGAAGATTTTGCAGGAGGAAACGGCCGTTTTCATCCGTCGTGGTGCTTACCGTGGGGACACTGGCGGAAAACACCAGGACATTGGGCACCGGCCGACTGTCGTCGTCAATAACCATGCCTTCTGCACCGCTGTTGTTCTTTAGCGTCAGTGTAGTGACATCGGCTCGCACAAAGACGTAGATATTAAGGCTTAGCGCCAGAAAGAGAACGATGCCTACCAACAACCGAAAGTAAAACGGCCGTTTGCTTTCACGAGCGCGGGGTAACCCATCCGGTTGATATTCGATTTTGGGGCTGTCTACAAACTTCATTGCTGTCCTTCACTTTCTATCTTTGATTTTGCTCTAGTTAGTGCGATTCCACCGAGAAATTGTCAAAACAGGCGCGGCCACTGCTCCAAACGCGTAGGCCTGCACCACCTTCGGCATAAGAATCATCCTGGCCAACTAATACTTCTTTTCCATCAATGGTGGCAATAAATTGGTCGCCATCGACACTCACTTCAACATGGCGGTCCACATTGTGCCAACGATATCCTTCGGGCGCAGGGGCGGTGGCAAAAGGGGGCCATAATTCATAGCCATTGACCCACTTTCGCATAATGAACTGCCCCCCTTTATAGCCGGGATCGTATTGAAAGGTGTATCCCTCGATTTGTCCTTTTTCATTTTCACTGGCATGGAAGTAGACACCATAGCCGTTACCACCAGTTATATTGGCATCTACAGAAACGGTATAGTCTGATCCTTCACTCCCATTGGCCAGCAATTGGTCATTGCCCTTGCCTCTAAAGCAGAGCTCGGGATCATCACCATTGGTAGTTTTCCACTTTTTGTCATCATTATTTAGAGAACGCCAGTTTGGTAAGCCATTGCTGAAATCATCAAAGAACAGCAGGTTGTTGCAGACAGATTCACCCCCAACGCCTTCAGCAACCTGGCAAAATATATCACTTACCTGGACACCCAAAAGGGAGAGAACCCCGATGACTGTTAAGGCAACGGCCGTAATCAGCAATGCATACTCTGGCAATCCTTGACCTCGTTGATTGGTAAACCGGAATTGTTTCATCGTTAACCTCATCCTTACCGCACCAGAGAGAAGCGTGATTTTTGTTTGCGCTGGGCGGCCGCAAATAACTGTAACCGCTCATTTAAGCGGTGCCAGGCGGGACTGGGCGAAGCGGGGGCAATGCTTTGGTGCGTTTCCTTGCTTAAACGGAAGCAAAAATCTTCCAGCAGTGAGGAAATGGCATCTTCTGGCTGTTCATGCAGTAGGGGAATGCCCCGATTGATGGCGCTGGTAAAGCGGCGGCCGCCATAAGGAATCACAAAATGGATAGGCGCATGCAGCGCGTTTTCAATTGCTTCATGTGCCAGACCTTCGCGCTCAAATGTCCAATTGAGAACTACCTTGATCTTTTCTTCGGGATAGTTGAGCTGTTTGTATGTTTCCAGGGCAATCGAAGCTGCTCGAACGGAGGCGATTTCTGGCGAGACTACCAGCAAAATAACATCAGCCGCTTCTAAGATTTCTAAGGTCATTGAGCTAAAGTCATGGGGCAAATCAGCGACAATGTATTCGTAGCGGCTCTTGAGAAATTTGAGCGCAATGTTGAAATGTTCAGATGTTACCTCTTCGGCGTCAGAGGGCATTTTGGGTGCGGCAATGAGATGCAGTCCGCTGTCGTGCTGGCGGGTAATTGCGGACAAGGTATTGAGGTCCAATTCATCTGGGGGGATCATGCCCAAATCGGCCCAGGTGCGCTTGAGCGACATGTTGAGCATGAGGGCTTGTTGTCCGGCGTTGGGGACCATATCTAGCAAAAGCGTGGGGTTTTTCCATAACCCGTTTAACCCGATGGCTAGATTGTTGGCCAGGGCAGAGGTACCAATACCACCCCGCAGGCTGTGAGTGACAATTACCCGAGCCTGCTCAGATTTTTGCAAAATTTGCGATTGGGCATCTTCCAATGCTTTCGCCCGACGTAGCAGTACCGTAAGCCGGGCAGCCAGCTCCGCAGCAGCAAATGGTTTAACAACATAATCGTCAGCGCCTGCTTCAAACGCGGCTAATTTTTCTTGAAGATCTGTTTCACCTGTGAGCACCAAAATGGGGATGTGGGTAAGTTCCGGTTCACGACGTAGACGACGCGTAACCTCAAATCCATCAATGCCGGGCATCATTTTGTCTACAATGACTGCGTCGGGGTTGATTGATTTAATGCGTTTGAGCGCTTCGAGACCGTCTTCGGCTTCTACCACTTCATAGCTTAGGTCTGTGAGTGCTTTATTAACTACTTTTCTGATTAGCCTGTCATCATCGATAACAAGAACTCTGACCATTGTTTTCCCCTTACACTCGCAACTGCATGATGAGCGCATAAGATTTTATGAAAATATTATAAAGTTTATGGGGCCTAACAACAGTCACCAGACAGTACCATCGGGGGCATGGTAGAGATCGCTTTTGTCCTATGACCGGGGGGCTATGCCAGAGAAGGGAATGGTGAATTGTGAATGATCTTTGTTGCCGACAGGTCAGGTCATTCACAATTGGCGCCCTAGCGCCTAAAGGAGTGGTTGACGGATAGGGGCGAAGGAGTGGCGGTGCTGGGGGCAAGGACCGTGCCTGGCAATGGCGGCACGATGTTGTTCGGTGCCGTACCCTTTGTGCTGGGCAAAGCCATAACGGGGAAACTGTTTGTCTAGCTCAATCATGAGACGGTCACGGGTGACTTTGGCCAGGATGGAAGCGGCAGCAATGCTCAGGCTTTGGCTGTCGCCGCGCACGATTGATTTTTGGGGAATGTTGAGTTGGGGCAGGCGGATACGGCCGTCTATCAACAAAAATTGTGGTGGTGGGGTAAGTTGGGAAACGGCCGTTCCCATTGCCAGCCTGTTCGCGGGCAGAATACCAATCTCATCAATGACGGCAGCGGGCTGCTGGCCAATGCCGTAGGCCAGGGCGTGTTGGATGATGAGATCAAAGAGGATAGTGCGCTTTTTGGCAGAGAGCTGCTTGGAGTCGTTGACACCGTGGAGCAGCGTTTCGATCTGATCGTTTAGTGGCAAAATGACGGCAGCGGCCACCACTGGGCCAGCTAACGCGCCGCGTCCGGCTTCATCGATACCGGCGATGTAGGTGAACTGGTGTTGTTGGGAAACGGCCGTTTCCAGCGCCAAATTAGCCATGAGATTGAGTCATGGAAAGATCATTTCGGGGTGGGGTGGGGTTTGGCCGCCGCCTGGCGTTTTTCTTGCCGAGCGTATACGCCCGTGACCAGGTTCCAGCGGATTTTTACCGCTTCCCAGAAGGTGCCCAGGTAGCCAGCCAGCGTTACATGGGTGCCTTCGGCATCGTGCCAGTTGGCGGCGATAACCTGAATTTTGTAGCCAAAGTGACGGGCCAGCGCTAGCGCTTCCATATCGAACCCCCAGCGATTAATTTTAGAGATCGAGAAGATTTGCTCAGCGGCGGCAGCGCGGAACGCTTTGAAACCGCATTGCGTATCCCAAATGCCGGGCACGGCCATGATTTGGATAAATAGGTTGCCGGAGTTGCCCAACACCCGCTTGAGGAACGGCTGTGGCCGTGCCTGTACCGCGCCCTGCGCGTCTTTGCCGTCGCGCGAGCAGATGACGATGTTCGCTCCCTGGTCAAACAGGGGCTTCATCTGGTCAAAATGGCTCATGTCGGTGGAGTTGTCGGCGTCGGTGAAAAGGCGAATGTCGCCGCGTGCGGCCAGCATTCCCTGGCGCACCGTGTATCCCTTGCCCATATTTTGCTTGCGGTCAATCCAACGGATGTTTTCTTTGCCATCAACGAACTGTTCCACCACGCTGGCGGTGTTGTCCGTGACGCCATCGAGCACGATGAGCAGTTCCCAAGTATATGGTTGGGTGGTGAGGTAGGTGTGAACGGCCGTTAGCGTCTGGCCGATGCGTTTTTCCTCGTTATAGGCAGGGATAATCACGGATAAATACGGTTTCATTAGCTCTTCCTGTTCCTTCTTCATCATCAGGGAGGCAATGTTACCCGCCAGTGGGGGGATCGTCAACCGGGGTGAGTACGGCCGTCAGGGAATCGTCGTCTATCCGTCGGAGAGCTTGGATTTGGCGGCGCTTGGGCCACATTTTGAAGATGCCCCACAGCCCGGCAAGCTGGCCGCGTAAGCGAGCGCGAGCGGCTTCACCGCGCCAGGCTTGCAGGGCATCGCGGCTGATTTTGAGCTGTGCTTTTAGGATGTCTTTCCAATGGCGGCGCAGCAGGGTGGCGGGGTAATTTTTCCAGATGAGGTAGAGGAAATTACGGCCGTCGTAATAGCTGCCCATCACCGATCCGCCCGTCGCTTTGAGTTTGTGGTAGACAACGGCCGTGGGCACGTACAGCACCTGCCAGCCCGCCAGATTGGCCCGCCAGCCCAGGTCCACATCTTCGCAGCTAAAAAAGAAATCGTTGTCCAGAAAGCCAATCTTGTCCAGCATGGTGCGCCGGTAGGCGGAGGAACCACCACAGGCGCTAAACACAGGCTCCGTTTGCTCAAACTGGCCCACATCCTTTTGCCAGACGCCGCGATTGCCGGGAATGCCGTCCACACGGTAAAAATCCCCGGCGGTGTGGAAGGTGTCCCGCTGATCAAACAGCAGCATTTTGCTGGCCACGCTGCCCACCTGCGGATTTTGCTCAAACGCCCGCCAAACTTCGCGTAGCCAGCCTGGTTCGGCTTCGGTGTCGTTGTTCAGCAAGATGACAATCTCGCCAGTAGAAGCTTGCCAGCCAGCATTGCAGGCTCCAGTAAAGCCACGATTTTCCCCCAGTTCGATCAGCTTCACCTCGGGGAACTGCTCGCGCACGTACGCCTGGGTGCCATCGCTGGAGCCGTTGTCTACCAGCAGCACCTCAAAATCGTTAAACGTCTGGCGGAGCAGCGATCCCAGGCAGTCTTCCAGCAAATGTTTGCCGTTCAGGTGGGGGATGATGATGGATATTTTTGCCATTGGCGTGGATTGTATGGGGAACGGCCGTTTCCATCAAAAAAACCCGACACCCCGTAGGGGCGAGGCAGGTGGAGAAAACTCATGCCCTTCCCCAACACGACTTCTCCACCTGCCTCGCCCAAGTGCTTAATGAATGCAACCCCCGCCGTTCCCCGATACCACATCTCGCCATGCCCAATTGTTTGGCCAAATATGTGGATTGCCAGGTACCTGGGCGAGGCGTTTGGAGAAATGTTCACACGTTTGCCCAGGGTAACATCCAAACGCCTCGCCCCTACGAGGGGTATTGGATAAAATGGAACCATGTCGCGTCAATACGATCCAGAAAAACACCATCGTCGTTCCATTCGCCTTAAAGGGTGGGATTACGCCAGTGCGGGCCTCTATTTTGTCACAATTTGCGCTCACAACCGCCAAAATCTGTTTGCCGATCCTCGCTTGCACGAAATTGCCACAATGGCCTGGAATCACATTCCGCAGCAGGAGCATGCCAAATTTGCCGTGCTCGATGAATCGATCCTGATGTGGGATCATAAACATGGCATCATTGGTTTAGCCACGCCCGATGGCGCACAGAGCGATTTCACAACGTTGCAGCCTGGTTCGGTGGGGGCCATTGTGGGCAATTACAAAATGTTGGTTACCAAGCGCGTGAAGGCGATGCTGAAGGTGTCTGACACCGATTTCCGGGTGTGGCAGCGCGGCTATTACGAACGCATCATCCGCAACGAACGGGAATTAAACGCCATTCGCCAATACATCCAGCAAAACCCCACCCGCCACGCCCAAAACCGCGACAACCTGGACAAATTATTCACCAAAATGACCTACATTGACACCAAATAACCACATTGATCATCGGTCATTTGTAGGGGCGAGGCAGGTGGGTGAAACCTTTGCTATTCCCTAATATGATTTCTCCACCTGCCTCGCTCGCCCTGGTGCCTGATGGATGAAACCCATGCCATTCCCCAATACCCTATCGCCGCCTACCTGCTTCCATTGTTTGGCCAGGTTTGTGGTTTGCCAGGTACGTGGGCGAGGCGTTTGGAGAAATGTTTGCGCGTTTGCCCAGGGTTACAACCAAACGCCTCGCCCCTACCCCAAGATGTTTAAAATGAAGGCATAATCAAAAGCGATGTCTTTGAGGTAATCGTAACGGCCGCTTGAGGCAAAATGTCCCGCGCCCATGTGAGTTTTGAGCAGGAGCAGGTTGTCGTCGGTCTTGAGGGCGCGCAGCTTGGCGGTCCATTTGGCGGGTTCCCAATATTGCACGCGCGGGTCGTTTAGCCCGGCAGTGATGAGGATGTTGGGATATGCTTTGGCCTCAGTGTTGTCGTAGGGGGAATAGGAGACCATGTATTTGTAATATTCCTCTTCTTTGGGATTGCCCCACTCCTCAAATTCGCCAGTGGTGAGCGGAATCGATTCGTCCAGCATGGTGGAGACGACATCAACAAAGGGCACGCCAGCCACAACGACTTTGAACAGTTCAGGAGCCATCACCGTGACCGCCCCCATGAGCAAGCCGCCAGCGGAACGGCCGTTCACCGCCAACTTCTCCCGACTCGTATATTTCTCATTAATCAAATGCTTGGCGCAGGCAATAAAATCAGTAAACGTGTTCTTCTTGTTGAGCCATTTCCCCTGATCGTACCAAAAACGCCCCATCTCCTTGCCGCCGCGAATGTGGGCAATGGCGTAAACAAAACCGCGATCAATCAAGCTGAGCCGCTTCTGGTCGAAGCTGGGTGACATGCTGGCACCGTAAGAGCCATAGCCGTACAGCAGGCAGGGATTGCTGCCGTCTCGCTCTAGTCCTTTGCGGTAAACGAGTGAGATCGGCACTTTGGTGCCATCCGGCGCGGTGGCAAAGGTGCGTTCTGATTGGTAGTTATCTGGATCGTAGCCGCCCAGGACGGGGAGCTGCTTGATTTTGTGCCACTCCAGCGTGTTCATGTTTAGCTCGACGGTGGTGTCGGCGGTGGTGAGCGAGGTGTAGACGAAGCGCAGTTGGTCGGTGGCAAATTCGGGATTGTCGCTGCCCTGGATGGCGTAGACGGGTTCGGGGAACTGCACGGGTTGGCGGATGCTGCCGCTGAAGCTGTGGATGTCCAGGGTGTGCAGGCCGTTGAAACGGCCGTATATCACCAAATGATCGGCAAACACATCCACGTTTTCCAGCAGCTTGTCTGGGTTGTGGGGGATGAACGTTTGCCAGTTTTGTGGTTCGGGGGTGGATACGGCCGTAAACATCAGCTTAAAGTTAGGCGCATCCTCATTGGACAGAATGAAAAATTCGCCCTGGCGGTGGTTGAGGAAGTAGCGCCAGCCCTGCCGCCGGGGTGCCAGCAGTGTCAACTCGCCATCAGGCGCGTTAGCATCCAGATAATGCTGTTCGATAGTTTCCATACTGGCTGCGGTGATGACAAGATACGCCTCGTCTCGCGTTTTGTGCAGGTAAACGTTGAACAGCTCATCTACCTCGTGGTACACCTCCACGTCTTCAGCGGCATCGGTGCCCAACGTGTGGCGGAAGATTTTATGGCTGCGCCACACGTCGTTTTGCTTATTGTAGAACAATGTTTGGTTGTCGTTGGCCCATTCTACCGAGTAAAAGGTGTTGGGTACGGCGTCGGCCAGCATCTCACCGCTGGCCAAATCTTTGACGACGAGCGTGTATCGTTCGCCACCGCTGGTGTCGGTGGAGTAGGCCAGCAGTTTTTGGTTCGGGCTGACTTCAAAAATGCCCAGCTTGAAGTAGCTGGTGTCGGCAGCCAGCGCGTTTTCATCGAGCAAAATCTCTTCGGGCGCGTCCAACGAGCCGTGTTTGCGGCAGTGGATTTTGTACTGCTGACCTGCTTCGGTGCGATCATAGTAGAAATAATCCCCCTTTTTCACCGGGGCGCTGCTGTCAGTTTCCTGAATGCGGCCAACCATCTCGTTGTACAGTTCCTCTTGCAGCGGCTTGGTTGGGGCCATCATTGCTTCGGTGTAGCGATTTTCGGCAGCCAGGTAAGATAGCACTTCGGGATTGTCCCGCTCGCGCAGCCAGAAGTAATTATCAATGCGGGTCTGTCCGTGTAAAGTCAGTTCTTTTGGTTTGATGGCGGCGATGGGTGGTTTAGGAGAATCATTCATTTCAAAATCGCTCCAGAAATGGGACGCTGATTTGCCTGATTTACCTGATAAAAATCAGTTTGATCAGAGTAATCAGGGTAATCTGCGTGCTATTTAACATGCTCGCTAAAGTAATCGGCTAATGCTTCTTGCCACGGCCGTAATTCGATGCCGATTGCCTTGCCTGCGATGTTGTGCAGAGCGCCAAAGGGGGGTGGGGTGGACGGCCGTTTAAATTCCTTGCCTAAAATGGGTGTGTTAACAACTTCGGTCAGTCCCGCCAGCCGCAAAATTTCGTTAGCAAATTCCCAACGGGAGCAGCTGCCGGTGTTCACAAAGTGGTAAATGCCGTACTGCTGCGTCTCGATTAGCTGGCCGATGGCGATGGCTAAATCGTTGGCGTAGGTGGGGTTCCCTATCTCATCTGTGACAACCCGTACCTGGCCTGTTTTGCGGGCACGTTCCAGAATGGCGTGAATGAAGTTGCGGCCTAGTGGCGAAAAAAACCAGGCAGGACGCACGATGTAGTAGCGTGCCAGCAGATTTTGCACATGGGCTTCAGCGGCGGCTTTGGAACGGCCGTACGGATTCTTGGGATTGCGCGGCATCCACTCTTCATACCCGGCTGGATTATCTCCGGCAAACACCTCGTTGGTGCTGATGTGGACCATCTCGACATTGAACTTTTGGCAGGCGAGAGCCACGTTTTGCGTGCCCAGGCCGTTTACTTTGTAAGCCAGCTCAGGGTCTCTGGCACAGCCATCGACATTGGTGTAGGCGGCGGTGTGGATGATGAGGTCAGGGGCGGCGGTGGAAACGGCCGTAAATAGCGCCTCTTTGTCTGTTATGTCTACTTCTGGCAGATCAATGGCGAACAGTTCATGTTGGGTGAGTTCCGTTTGCAGCGCGGTGCCCAACTGCCCCGCACCACCGGTAATTAAAATACGCATGGCGGAATTATACATCACACAAGCCAGAACGCGCCTAAAAAATGCCCCTTCATAGTTTCTTTATAGTTTGCACATATTGAGTGAACAACAATTTTTATACTGAAACCTATGCGCTTTACTTTATCCACTACAAGGCGCGGAGGTAAAATGACTGAATCAAAATTAACCTGGAAAGAAAAAATATTCTACACTGTTCCCAACGATGATCGTAACCGGATGCGCACCGTCGCCAACAATCTGATTTTGCATATTCATCCTACCAAAGTGGCCAAACCGGCCCTGCGCTTCAGCTACACTTGGGGGCTAGGCGGCATTTCGTCCGTTTTGGTGCTGTTTCTCATTCTCACTGGTGTGCTGCTCATGTTCCGCTACGATGCCAGCGTGGAGAATGCGTACCTCTCTATTCAATATTTAGAAACGCAGGTCGCTTTTGGTGCGCTGATTCGGGCCATTCACCATTGGTCGGCCAACCTGCTGGTTGTCACCTCATTTTTACATATGATCCGTGTTTTTCTCACGGGCGGATTCAAAAAAGGCCGCGCCTTCAACTGGGCATTGGGTCTTTTTTTGTTGACGCTGGTGCTGGCCTTTAACTTCACGGGCTATCTGCTACCGTGGGATCAGCTGGCGTATTGGGCAGTTACGGTGGGTACGAGCTTGTTGAGCTATGTACCGCTGGTGGGTACGGCCGTATCCAACTTTCTCCTCGGTGGGCCAGAGGTGGGGCAAACGACGCTGCGCAATTTTTATGCCATTCACGTGGCGGTGCTGCCCGCCATCATGATTTTGGCCATGTCTTACCACTTCTGGCGCGTGCGTAAAGATGGCGGCATCTCCCAACCAGAGTTAAAGGAACGGCAGCGCGTGGAAAAAGTGACCACCATTCCTCACCTGGTGCAGATTGAACTGGCGGCAACGGCCGTTCAGCAAGCAGGCGCAGAAATCGAGCAGTTGATCGCCCTGGCGGCGGCGAATACGGATACGGCCGTTACCGCTGTGCAAATGGTGATC
>JBNKLQ010000161.1:0-13968 GCA_050292445.1 Promineifilaceae bacterium (SeqCode)
CCAGATTGTGCAGGGGCGATTGTATCCAAATGATGACGGGGTGAAGGTGGGGTTGAAAACGGCCGTGTTGCTCATCGCTGCTGGATTGTTGCCGCTGCTGGGTTGGTTTGTCCTCACCCCTATCCTGCTGCTCATTAGCTTGGGTGCAGGTATTATCACCCTGGTACGCCGCAAAAGTGCAGCCTTGCCAAGCAGCGAAGCTCCATATTAGGATGCCCTTGCCTATCTGGTCAATTGAGTTAACAAGTGACTCAACTCATCTACTTTTTCAACCGTGTAGTCGGCTTGATTCGACTGTTTTTTGGAAAACAATACGGTCTTTAGTCCAATTGATTTTGCCCCAAGGATGTCGTGTCTTACGGAATCGCCTACAAAAAGTGCCTTCCCTGAGGGCACATCAATTTGCTTAAGCGCGTGTAAAAATATGGCCGAATCCGGTTTGTAAATGCCAATGTCCCCGGCAATTACAATACAATCAAAGAATTTTTCTAGGCCGGAGTTTTTAATCCGTGCCCGCTGTTCCACTCCATTATAAGCATTTGTAACAAGGCCTAACTTCACTCTTGGCCGAATAATTTGTAGCAAGGCTTCAATGCCTGCGAGAGGCAGGCAGGCGTTAATCAGTTTTCCCTGATAAAGATGAACCAGGTCATTGTTCCAAGCTATTTCATATCTGGCAAACGTGTTTTTCAGTCGAAACTCATGCATCAGCAAAGGATCAATCAAGTTTTGGTCTACTAGTTGATGAAAGCGCATAATTTCGTCTACGGCCGTTCCCAAAAAATCCTCAAAAGGAACGGATGCACCAGTATAAGTGTGTAGCCAGCGCAAGCTTTGGATATCAGAATCTACATAGTTAACTAAAGTTCCATCAAAATCGAAAAGAATTGCCTTCAGCATAATTATGGTTGGGTATGTAGGTCAATTTTGCAAAATTGACCTACGGTTGGCAACGGTAGATGCCGCTGCTGCGGGTCATGAGTTTGTGTTCTATTAACGAGCGGCGCAGGGTGGCCACGTCTTCGTGGAAGTCGAGCAGGATGAAATTGACTTCTTTTTCGGTGTATTCTCGCTCCGGCTCAAACTCTTGCACGATGAGCTCCAAAATCACCTGCATCTTTTTGAGCTGGGCTGGTAGGCGGGTGAGTCGTCCGCGTTTAATGTAGGTGTTGAGCACCTTTTGCTTGTAGGCGTCAGTTTCTACTTCGGCCGTCAGGCTGGGCTGGGGCAGGCGAATGACCTCGCCCAACGGCTTTTTGAGCACATCGCCGACCAGTGAATACATTTGATAATATTGGTCCTTTGTGGCGGCAAGGAGTCCTGCATTGGCCAATTTACTGAGGTGATGCGAGACGGTGGCGGGTTTCAGGTTCAAAATGGCTGCCAACTCTTCGCCGTGGCGCGGCTTTTGCTGGATCAGGTTCAGGATGAGCAGCCGGGCGGGATGGCCCAGCGCTTTGAACAGTTGGGCGCGTTCTTCCAGATTGAATTCGGCCGTTGTTTTATGCATCCCAGCTCCTTTTGCCGGTGGCCCGCAGGTACACCATATCGAAAATGCCTTTGGCATGTTGAATGCTGCTTAACTTGATCTGTTCCTTGACCAGCGTTTCCCGATCATTCATCGCTTTGAGCAGCTCAATCTCGTTGTTTGAGTGCGTTTCTATCGTGTTGATGACAAAGTGAAATGCCTTGGCGATTTTGTCTGCTTCGGAAAGGTCGGAGTCGAAAATTTCTTCATACTCTTTTTGCATAATACCCTCGTCATTTTGATTAACCTCAAATTGGTTTTGGTTATTTTAGTTTAAACTTTATCTAATCAAAATAATACAAATCATTTCTAACTTTGTCAAATGGAAAATATTACGGCCGTTCCCAAAATCCGGTACAATAGCGGAATGGCAGAGCAGATTCAGATCGCTGGCTCCGTGGAGCGCATCACCTACTACAACGAGGAAAACGGCTACACTGTCTTGCGGCTGAAGCCGGATTCGCGGGGGATGCTGCCGTTTCGTTACGCCAGCGGGCGCGAGGCGCTCATCACCGTGGTGGGTAATTTGCCAGAGGTGCAGCCGGGTGAATGGCTCAAGCTGACGGGCAAATGGGGCAATCACGCCAAACACGGCCGTCAATTTTTAGCCGAATTTTGCGAACAATCCTTACCGGCTACCACCGAGGGCATCAAGCGGTATCTTGGCTCCGGCATGATTCGTGGCGTGGGCAAGGTGATGGCCGAGCGCATCGTGCAGCGCTTTGGTGAGGACACGCTGGATGTGATCGAATACGAACCGGAACGCCTGCAAACGGTGCTGGGCATCGGCAAAAAGCGGGTGGGGCAAATCATGAAGGCGTGGGAGGAGCAGCGGGCCATCAAGGACGTGATGATTTTCCTGCAATCCCACGGCGTGTCTACCAATCTGGCGACCAAAATCTACAAAAAGTATGGCGATGCCTCATTGGCCGTCGTGCAAAACACGCCGTACAAGCTGGTGCAAGATGTGTACGGCATCGGCTTCAAAACGGCCGATAAAATTGCCCAGGCGTTGGGGCTGGCGGCCGACGATCCGGGCCGCATCGAGGCGGGCATCGCCTACACCCTCAACCGCATGGCTGAGGACGGCCACGTCTACATGCCGCAAGAGGAATTGGAACCAGAAGCGGCCGAAATTTTGGGGTTGGTGACGGAGAAGATTACGGCCGTTATCGACCATCTGGAAACGAGCGATTTTATCAAGCGGGAGACGATTCAGTATTCAGTAAACAGTGGTCAGTTATCCGTGATCGGTGAGCGACCGTCAGCCAGTGAGCAGTATTCGGTAGGCAGTAGCCAGTCACCTGCTGTAAGAGAAGAACGTGCGGTTTACCTGACACCGTTTTATTATTCCGAAGTGGGGGTGACGCAAAGAATTCAGCGCCTGATCGATCATCCGACGAGCCGGTTGGCGGTACTTCGCAAGCAAGCTTCGGGCCTTAATTTTCAGTCGTCGAAATCTGGCTTTATTTTGGCCCCGCAGCAGTTGCACGCTGTGGAAACGGCCGTTTCCCACAAAGTCACCATCCTCACCGGCGGGCCGGGCACGGGTAAAACGACGACGATGCGCGCCTTGCTGGATTTGCTGGATCGGCACCGGCTAACTTATGCCCTGGCATCGCCCACTGGGCGGGCGGCCAAGCGGCTGGCCGAAGCGACGGGGCGTGAAGCCAAAACGGTGCATCGTTTGCTGGAATTTAAGCCGGGGGAAGGATTCGGCCGTTCTGAAAACAATCCGCTGAATGCCGACATGGTCATCATCGACGAAGCCTCAATGCTGGATTTAATGCTGACTTATAACTTGCTCAAAGCAGTTTCGCCCGACAGCCATTTGCTGCTGGTGGGGGATGTGGACCAGCTGCCCAGCGTGGGTGCGGGGGATGTGCTGCGCGATTTGATCGATTCGGGAAAAACGGCCGTGGTGCGCCTACAAACCATCTTCCGCCAGGCGGCTGACTCGCTCATCATCAGCAACGCCCACCGCATCAACGAAGGCAACATGCCCGAAACCAGCCCAGAAGCCAAAGATTTTTTCCTTTTTGTAAAGGAGGACCCCGGCGAAGCGGCCGAACTGCTGGTGGATGTGGTGAAAAACCGGGTGCCGCTCAAATTCAAGCTCGATCCGCTGGACGATATTCAGGTGCTGGCCCCGATGTACAACGGTGCCGTCGGCGTGAACAATCTTAATTTGTTGCTGCAATCTGCGCTCAATCCGGGGGCCAAGCGCAAAGCGGAGCGCAAACTCGGCGGGCGGCTCTTCCGCGTGGGCGACAAGGTGATGCAGACGGTGAACAACTACGACAAAAACGTCTACAACGGCGACATTGGCCGCGTCACCGACATGGACATTTTGCAGCAAACGCTCACCGTCAGCATCGACGGCGCGCCGGTGGTGTATGATTTTTTGGAGGCAGACGAACTGGTTCATGCGTTCGCCATCTCGGTGCACAAGAGCCAGGGCGCGGAGTACCCCTGCGTGGTGATGCCGGTGGCCACCCAGCATTATTTGATGTTGCAGCGGAATTTGTTGTATACGGCCGTAACCCGCGCCAAAAAACTGGTCATCCTCGTCGGCACGCGCAAGGCCATCCGCATTGCCGTGAAAAACGACAAAACCACCCAGCGCCACACCGCCCTCGACTGGCGTTTGCAAAAGTAGTGTTCAACTTCAGCAGCAAGCAGTATTTCTCTCGTAGTCTCGTCGTCCAAAAGCAATAGTCCAAGCTGAGTATACTTCTCGTACTAAACGTTTTTTCAAGAGAGGTTTACTTTTAATGTCACACCTAAAATTTTTTGCTTATTTTCTTTTGCTCTGCCTGGGGCTGGTTGGTTGCCTGCCAGAGAGCACCGATCAGATCACAGTTGAGGTGACACGCGAACAGCCCACAGTTACTATTTCCGAAACAGAGACGGCCGTTCCCATCCAACCCACCACCGCAGCAGCCACAGCCGAACCTTCACCCTTGCCACTGCCGACCCCAACGGCCGTTCCCACCGAAGCCCCCCCGCTGCCAGACCCACCTGCGCGTGAAGAGGTGGATAACTTGACGGCCGTATCCGCTGAGGCCATCGCCTACGTGCAGAACGACCAACTCTTCATCCGCACCTTGCCCGATGGTGACACCGTGCCGGTGCATACCGAACCGTGCCCCGAAGGCAGCTACTGTTCCTTGAGTTACCTCAAATGGTCACCCGATGGGCAATATTTGCTCTACACCTATTACGATGGCGGCAGCAGCAGTCTGCGCGTCAGTGACCTTCAGGGCAATGGGCAAATCATTGAGGCTGTAGCCAATATTCGCCCTGGGGCCTGGTCGCCAGACGGCCGTAGCATTGCCTACATGATCCAAACCGACACCCCCGCAGAAACCACCGAGGAGAGCTACCTGGCTGGCTGGGTGTTTGAAGTGTGGATAGTGTCCGTGGCTGAAGACGGCCGTTTGGTCGCGCCGCAACTGGTAGGCTCCTGGCAAAACTCTGGCGACGGCTGTGGTGGTGGTGGCCGCTCTACCAGCGAAGTGCTGTATGAAAACGAAGGTGGTACGCCCTACGGTTACAAGATGGGCGTCACCGAGTGGACAGCGCAAAACATTCTGCTCTTCAACCTCAATTGCACCAATATCGGCTTAGGCCGGTTTGACATGAGTAGCGGCACCGAGTTGTCTAGCTTTGATCAACCCTTGCGCAATTTGGTGCTAAACGCCAGCGGCGACCGCTGGTACGCCGTCACCGGCAATGCCTGGGACCGCGAAAACCCCGAAAACAACCTGCTGGTTACCGGCACGCCCGATTCCACGGAAATCACGGTCATCCCCACCAGTGCCAAGGTAGAGCTGGCGTTTGTCGGCCAAACCAGCGGCGCACTTTACTACACGGAGCGCAACCCGCTGGGGCGGGAATCCGACGATAACCGGGGACTTTATTTTGCCTACTACGAATCCGCCCTGTGGCGCATCCAACCCGATGGGTCTGGCGAGGAACGATTGCTGTTTGGCGAGGATGCGCAGGCGTATGCTCAATTGGCGGAAACGGCCGTTGGCGATCTCATCTTTGTGTTGGTGGAAAATGAACGGCCGTTGGCCGAAGCCGCCCAGTTTGTGGCGGGGAACCCCGACACGCTGCAAGCTTACTACCCTCAACGCCACATCATGCAGCTATCGGCCAGCGGTGGCGAACCCACCCAAATCCTCAGCAACGCCGGGCAGCCCACCCTTAACTTACCCTGACAGCCCGGAATGACCTCGATTTCCTCTTTCAAATCGAGGTCATTCTGTTTACAATATCCTCCATGACCAAAGAACGGATTGACCGCCTTTACTTTGTTACCGCTTCGGAAAACAAGTTTGCCGATTACCAGTTTTTGCTGGGCAAGTTTGCCGATCTTTTTTGGTTTCGCTACAACGTGGAAGATGTGGTCACCACCGATGTCGATATTCTCATTCGGCGCAAGGTGGAAACGGTTAAGCCCAAGCTGCCTTACCTGCCCTTTTTGGTGGAACAAACCAACTTGATGATTCGTGCCTGGAAAAATTTGCCGGGCAATGTGGCCGGATTATTTATTGGCGGCGTTGGCGTGGCGGGCATTTGCCGGATGTTGGACACATTTCCGGATCGCTCGGCAACGGCCGTTACCAAACTGGCGTATCATGGCCCCGATGATCGCGTAGCCATCTTTACTGGACATCTGGCTGGCACCATTGCCCCAGAGCCACGCGGGCAGCAAATTTTTGGCTGGGACGCCATCTTCATCCCCGAAGGGCACGACCGCACCCTGGCGGAGATGAGCCTGGAGCAGCGCAATAGCATTTCTACGCGGAAGCTGGCGGTGGCTGAATTTTATACGGCCGTTCTCCAAGAAGAACGCGCCGATACCCTGCTGCAAAACCGCATCCGTCTCAAAGAACTCATGGTACGCTACTTCAACAAAGAAGAACTTGAAGACCTCTGCTTTGACCTGGGTATCGACAAAGACAATTTGCCCAATGCCACCAAGCCAGAACTGGCCAAAGAAATCATCCTCTACTGCGAGCGGCATGGCATGTTAGAACGCCTGCTAGACATCTGCCGCCAGCAGCGCCCCCACGCTGAATGGCCCGAAGAATTGTAAAACTTAACCACAGATTTCGCAGCACTATCTTTGCACTTTTGATTTGTCATTCCCGCGAATGCGGGAATCCACTCTGATGAGCAAGATGGATACCCGCCTGCGCGGGTATGACACGACCTCTGGTAAGAATTAAATCTGTGTAATCTGCGAAATCTAAAACTACTTCCTCACTGGGGCTAAAAAATCAATTTGGGAACAAAAAACTAACAAGCGTCTCGATTTCTGCTTCGCTGAGGTGCAAGTTAGGCATTATCGTGTCCGCTTTTAGATCGGTAGGGTTTGCCAACCACAGCGCCACATATTCCGGTGGGCGCTTAACATAAGTGATGTTTGGTCCAAGCTGGATCATGTTTTCTGCCATGGTCACCCTGTCATGCATGTGGCACTGAATGCAGCCTTTGGCTACAAAAAGCGCCTCGCCCATTGCTTCTGGCGCAATTGCGGGGAGTAAATCAGCTTCACTTTCTGCCAGAACGGGTTGGGGCATTTGGGTGTACAGGGCAAATCCTGTCAAACTTGCCACGCTGAGCAGCACGGCACCGGCCAAACGCCATCGGTTTCGTTGGCGCGTCCAGAAAAAGAGGCAAAGTGCAGCCCCGGCGGCAGCCATCCAGCCTAAAACGAGCTGCCAGGAAACGGCCGTTTCAGACACACTTGTCTCAATCGCAGCCACAGGTACTGGGTTCACCACCAGCGGCGGCATCGGGTAAACGGCCGTAAACACCTCAATCTCCCACTGCCATTCACCTGCCTGGGGCAGAGCCAACGTCGCGGTGTAAAAACCTTCTTCGGTGGCATCCTCGGCCTGGGCTTCTACTTTTGTGCCGCTGGCTGAGTGTACGGCCGTTATAGTTGGATTCAACCCTGCCAACATCGTTTGCCCGTGCCCTCTGACTGAAAACTCGATGGTGAACGGCCGTTCCGCTACCACCTCCGTCGGCAGTTCAGACAACGTTACCGTCGCCCAACCGCCTGCCCGCACTGAGCCAACGCTGGCAACCAAACCAATCATCAACAAGAACCCAACAACCAAAACCAATTTTTTATGCATGACCAAACTCCTTCTTTTATTGCTCAACTGCTTGAAGCGATTCAGCGATTTGCAGTGCTTCTTCAAGACTGTCGGCCCCTTCCAGCCGGTATGTGATGCTCCCCTCCCACCAGATTAGTACATTGCCTTCTACAAACAGCCACTCTTCAACCGCGCCATTTTGCAGAGCACTGTCTTGCAGCCGGAAGTAATGTGGGCCGATTAGCCAAAACGCCTGATTGCCGTTTACCTCTGTCATTTCCAGCATCTCGCTGCCTTTGTAGGCGTACTGGGCCACGTTAATCTGGTACAGGCTTAGCCCGATTTGCTGTGGGTTTGCTTCGTCACGCCAGAGGAAGATAACGGCCGTATCCCAAACCGGTTCCTCATGCAGCAGCACATCATCTGGCGGTGGTAGCTCCGTGGGCAGTTGCAAATCTGGGAATCGTGCCACGGCTTCTGCCAACGTGATGGGTTGTGTAAAGGCGGGCAGCTGCTCGCTCAACAGCGGCGGTATTTCATCAACCGCCGCTTCTTCGCCCACAAAAATGGTGATGCCCCCAGCGCGCAAAATCTGTACCAGCGCGGCGCGCACGCTTGGTACGGCCAGCAAACTGGCCGCCAGCAGCAGCAAAACCAAGGCCCAGGCCAGACGACGGCGGGGTTGCGCTGCTTTTTTGGCGGGGTGGGCGAGCAACGGCCGTATCTTCCCGGCAATGTTCGGCGTCGGTGGATATTCAAACGCCGCTGCCCACTCCTGAATTTTATGTTCTTGAGCAAAATTCATTTCATCCATAAGAATCTCAGCGCAACTCTGCGTCTTCTCTGCGCTGCTCTGTGTTCCCCTAATTTTCTGCCAGCTCGGCAAAATCCAGCTCAATTACAACTTTCAACTGCTGCAAAGCCCGGTGCAGCCGCGATTTCACCGTTCCGGCAGGGATGTCCAGCGCTGCGGCCGTTTCTGCCTCAGACAGTTCCAAAAAGTAACGCAGATAAATGACCTCTTGCGCTTTGGGGCGCAGCTGCTGCACCGCCTGCCATAGCAAGGTCGATTCAGCTCGGCTGATGTGCGTTGGCACGGCGACCGGGTCTTGTTCCTGCCACCAGCGCTTCATCATGGCCCAATAGCGAGACAGACTGCGCAGCCGATTTTTGGCCAGATTGCGGGTTATTTGTAGGAGCCACGGTTTGAACGGCCGTTCCTCATCAAATGAGTCCAATGCCAGATACGCCCGCACAAACGCCTCCTGCGCCACATCCTCCGCCTCGGCAGGGTCGCGCAGCAGCAGATACGCCAGCCGGAACACAGCCTCCTGATGCTGGCGCACCAGCACCTCCCAGGCGGCTGCATCCTTTTGCCGAGCCTGCATAATTAAAGTTGCCTCTGCGGTGGCGGTGTCACTCGTTCCAGAACGTGCCATCTACTTACAATACACCGTTTGCCCCAATCGGTTCCATTTTGGATTAAAAGCAAAAAGCACAATACGAATGGCACGAATAGACGAATGACACAAATAAGAAATTCGTTTTATTCGCCCATTCGTTAAATTCGTGGCCCGCTTTTTCTTGTCGAACGCTTGTTCTGATAGCGTTTGCCGCGTATAATCACGCCAGACGGCAACCTCCCGCAGGTTTATGCCCAAATCACGCTCATTTGTGAAGCCTGCGGGAGGTTTTTCTACAGGAGAAACCAATGACTGCCCAACTAACCATTACCCGCCAGGATTTACGCCGATTGGCCATTACGCGCCAGCACCTTACCAAAAAAGAAACGCTTACCATGCTTGACGTCATTCGGGATTTGGGCTGCGTGCAGCTGGACCCCATCCGCGCCGTGGAGCGCACCCATTTATTGGTGCTGTGGAGCCGCCTGGGTGTGTTTGATGTGGCGGAATTGAAGCGGCTGCGTTGGCAGGAAAAGGCACTGTTTGAATATTGGGCGCACGCAGCCTCGATGGTGCTCACTGAAGAATATCCCGTTTTTAATTGGGGGATGCGCCAGCGCATGGAGAATCCCGCGTGGCTGAAACGGGTGCGAGCCTGGTTTGCCGAACATCCTCAACTGGAAGAGTTACAGGATCACATTTTAAAGCGTATGGCTGAAGAGGGGCCGCTTTTTTCGCGTGATTTTAAGAGTAAAGATGGGATGGTATGGACGTCTGGCTGGTCAAGCGGCCGTTTCGTCAATCGGCTATTGGATTATTTGTGGTCTAGCGGGGCTGTAGTGGTGGCCGAACGCCAGGGTAACCAGCGCCGGTGGGGTTTGATGGATCATTTTCTGCCGGAATGGACGCCGCGTGACCACTGGACAACAGATGAAGCCGTTCGCTTTGCCGCCCAAAAAGCGATACGGGCATTGGGGGCCGCCACACAGAAACAAATCAAAGCCCATTACACACGCGGCATGTATCCTGGGTTAACGGCCGTTCTCACCCAACTTGTCAAAGAAAAAACCCTCATCCCTGTCACCGTCAAAGACATGTCTGATGATTACTATCTGCACGCTGAAGATTTGCCCCTGCTGCGCCAGCTGCAAAACGGTGCCTGGCAGCCGCGCACCACGTTGCTCTCTCCCTTCGACAACCTCATTTGCGACCGAGACCGCACCGAGGCGCTGTGGGACTTTTACTTCCGCATCGAAATTTATGTACCCAAAGCCAAGCGGGAATACGGCTACTATGTTTTGCCCATCCTGTACGGCGATAAGCTCATTGGCCGCATCGATCCCAAAATGGATCGCAAAACGAAGACGCTGCACATCTACAACGTTTATGCCGAACCGGGTGCGCCGAAATACAAAAAGACAGTGCGGGAGATTAGTCGGGCTGTGAGTTCCCTTGCTTCATTTTTGGGAGCCAAACAGATCGAATGGGGCAATGTGCCATCGGGTTGGCAAGCACTCAAAGAAAAATAGGACGCGGATGAACGCGGATATAAATCAGCGTCATCAGCGTTCATCTGCGTCCTCAATCCCTTGTTTATGAGGGGGAATATATTGGTGCGCCTTGTGTCCAGCCTGGCCAACGCGGGAGATGCAGCGGTCGATGCCTACGGCCGTTTTCACTTTAATCGCCTCAGGCACCCCCCGCGCCGCATGAATTGTAATTTTCATATGTGTCAGCGCCTCGCGTGACAGTTCTGCTTCTGCCGCTGGGTTACGCATCAACACACCAATTCCCTGCTGCTCAATCAAATCAAACAGCGACACAAAACGAATGATCGCGTTGTAGTCCGTGCGCAAAATGTCCAGCGAAAAATTATCCAGCAGAAAAATTAGTGGATCGCCTACTTGCCGGGGCAAAGTCTGTATAAAGTTAGCCCATTCATTCTCTAACAGCGGGGCGTGAACGGCCGTAGCAAAATCCAACCGCAAAAATAGAACATCAGCAACGATCTGCTGCTGGTAAGCCAACTGCTCATGCTGCTCGATGGGTAAACCTTGCAGCTTATCAAAAATCGTCCAGGCTGGGTCGTTGGGCTGTACGATGGCATCTGCTGGGGAACCAGCGCGTAAATCGACACCGCCAAAAGTGTAGATGCGAGGCGGCACCAGCATTTCTTCCAATTGGGTAAACCGATGCTGGTTGGAGGTGCCAATCACCAGCAGCCCGTGACGGGCCAAAACGGGCAGCGTGGGCGCGTAGCCAGTCATCTCCACTTCATCGGCAAAGATGAGCCGCATCGGCTGCAATGTTTCCCGAATGAACGCAGCTCGATCCGTGGTCACCATGCGATGCTCTTGCCGATCCCAGGTGTAAAAATGAAGCAAATCGGCCCACTTTTTCACCGACAGCAGACTGACAGGCAGTCCGCTCATGAACCGCTTACTGACGGTGTAATGATAGCTGCCTTTATGCATCATCGGCTGGATGTTGTCTGGTAAAGCAAATACGCGGCGCAGGACCACATCTAGCACGTTGAGAAACGTCGTTTTGCCCGTGCCCGGCTCACCGCAAATGATGATGGGGGCTGGCGGTGGTGGGCCAGACGGCCGTTCCCCATCCCCATTTCTCCCCGCCGCCAACCGTGGCAACCATTTACTCCAACCGTTCCTTTCCTCGACTGGCGAAGCCGGAGGTGGCTGCTGCAAAAAGGTGACAATATGGGCCAAGATTTCTTGGTGCGTGTCGCTAAACTTTGTGGGATCGAGTCCGGCGGAAACGGCCGTCTGCTCAATTTCCCGCCATATTTCTGCTAAATTTCGCACAATCAGGTTGTTGCTCCTACGAAAATAGGACGCAGATTATCCTGATCTTCCTGATCAGGGGAATCAGGCAAATCAGCGTTCTATTTCATTCATCCTCCAAGGCGTGATGCGAGTATTGTGGTGCAGGATAGAGGGTGAAGCAAAGAAAATCTGCGAAATCTGCGGATAAGAAAGCTGAATGGTGGATGAGAACGGCCGTTTCTTGGCGCACAACGGCCGTATTCCGTGTCACAATCAAACGAGGCGTGGTGTTTAGAGGGTTGATTAAGCAAAACCATGACCTACTAAATCGGGAGTTAATTATGCAGACACGAAAACGAGTTTTAAGTATTTTATTGGCGTTGGTGGTGTTGGCCGGAACGGCCGTTGCCATTGGTGCCTTTGTCATTCCCACCGCAGAAGATTTGCTGGTGCAAGCCCTGGAAACCAGCCAAACCATCACTGACGGCCACGCCATTTTGGAAGTTTCGGTAGACATGCCAGAAGAAAGCATGAGCGGCACCGCCGAAGCGTGGGGCCGTTTGGACGTTGGCCCCAACGGGGAACCCGCCTTCCGTATTGAAGTCCTCACCGCTGACGAAGCTGACCTCATCGGTACCATCGCCGTGAGCGACGGCACGCAGTTTTGGGTGTGGAATCCCACTGAAAACGTCGTGCTGACCGGCCAGTTTGAAGAACTGTACGCGCGCCTTGCTGAAGAGATGGCTGGGCAGGAATTTGACCACAATTTTGAACCTAATAGCGACTTTGATGAAGCCGACATCCCGGAAACACCGGAAGAAGCGGTTGCCATGCTGCTGGAATATTTCACCGCCGAGCGGGCTGGTTCTGATGTTGTGGGCGAGACAAACGTCAATACCGTCCGCCTCATCCCCAACCCTGAGCAGATGCCAGAAGAGGTGCGCGCTGCTGGTGGTTTGCTCAACGTCTGGCTGCGTGATGGCGACAGTGCGCCGGTCGGCATTGAATACGTGGGCAGCGCCCTTGGCTCTGGCGTGGCTCGCGCCACGTTCCTGGAAATCAACCAGGGCATTGATGATGCTGTGTTCACCTTTACCATTCCCGAAGGGGCAACGGTGATTGATGCGGCTGAGCTGGAAATGCCAGATAAAGACGCCCTGGAAGAAGCCGCCGCTACAGAACCGGACTTTGAGTTACTTGCTCCCACCAGCTTGCCCGATGAGGCGACGCTGCGCGAAACCACCAATATTCAAGGTGCCATTGTGGAGCGGTATGGTTTGCCGAACGGCCGTTCCTTCACCATTGCGCAAGGACGTACGGCCGTTAACCTGACCCCAGAAGAAGGCGGCAAGAGCGTGACCGTGCGCGGCGTGCCGGGGATGTTGTACGAGGATGCTGAGGGCGGGCGCACCCTCCTCAACTGGTCCGCAGGCGACATCCAATACTGGATCGGTGGCGATCTGACCGGGGAAGAAGCCCTGGCCATCGCGGAATCGCTCCAGTAATTTAGTAATCAGTAAGCAGTATTCAGTGATCCGTAAGGTTCCAACTGATTACTGATTACTGACCACTGACCACTGATCCCATGTCTGATCCCATCAAACTAACCAACCTCACCCGCCAGTTCCAGCGTGGCAGCATGGACGTGCAAGCGCTGCGCGGCGTAGATTTATCCATCGAGCCGGGCGAATTTGTAGCCCTGGTTGGCCCTTCTGGTTCCGGCAAATCGACTTTGCTGAACCTGCTGGGCGGGCTGGATCGTGCCTCGGCGGGTGAGTTGTGGCTGAACGGCACGGCGCTGCACACTGCCACAGAAGCCGACCGGACGCTGCACCGCCGTTTGCGAGTGGGCTTCATCTTTCAGAGCTTTAATTTGTTGCCTCGTCTCACCACGCTGGAAAACGTAGCGGTGCCGCTCATGCTCGCCGGCGTCAGTGTGGCTGAACGGGAAGCACGAGCCAAAGCATTGCTGGAAAAAGTAGGCCTGGGTCACCGGCTGGATCATTACCCCACTGAACTTTCCGGGGGCGAACAACAGCGAACGGCCGTTGCCCGCGCCCTTATCCACAACCCCAGCCTCATCCTGGCTGATGAACCCACCGGCAACCTCGACTCCAAAACTGGCGAAGAGGTGA
>JBNKLQ010000162.1:0-13878 GCA_050292445.1 Promineifilaceae bacterium (SeqCode)
GCCAGCAGTTGGGCATCTTCTGTGAAGTAATCCAGCAGCTCCGGCGCTTCTTCTTTTAGCGTGAGGGTGCAGCTGGTGGAGGTGCCCACAATCACGTAGCCTTGCTTCACGTAGTTGATTAGCTTTTTGATATTGCTTGAATGGAACTCTCGCGCCGCATCAAATTCGCCATTGGATAGCAGGGGCAGGCCGCAGCAGTTTTGCTCTGGCACCAGCACCTCAAACCCGTTGGCCTCTAAAACCTGAACGGCCGCTTTGCCCACACGCGGCTCAAAATATTCTGTAGAACAGCCCCGGAAATAGACAATTTTTCGTGTGGCGTTGGCTGGAGCGGCCCGCTTTTTCAGCCACCTGCTAAATTTCTCACGCGAAAAAACAGGCAGTGGTGCTCTGGGGGCAATCCCCAGAAGCTTATCAGCAAAGAAACGGCCGATGCCCCCATGCAGCAAAAAGTTAGCCAGAGGTGCCACTGGCTGGCCAAACTTGCCCAGTAGTTCTGGACGCGCCACCAAATTATTACGCAGCTTGTTTCGGCCCGATTGCTTACCCTCTTCCACAATGACACCGCGCGCGCGGGCATTGATTTCGGCAATCTTGACCCCAGTGGGGCAAGCTAGATTGCAGGCCCGGCAGCCGCTGCAATAATCGACGGAATAGTCGGGCGTGGGCTGTTTACTCTGGCGGAAGCGACCAGCCTGTGGCGCTTCGTATTTGGGGCCGGGGAAAAGATCGGTAACGGCCGTTACCGGGCAGGCTGTCACGCAAATGTTGCATTTTATGCAATGATCCAACGTCAATTCAACTGGCTTGGCCGCTTCAAATTCGATTGTTGTGTCTGCTTCCCAAACGTTCCGCATCATCTTTCCCCATTTTTAAGCCACACGCATAAATCTGTACAATCTTTGCGTTTTCAGACCCTAAGGGTTTGACCTTTAAGGGTCTAATCAATAAGCTATCAAAACCCTTAGGGTCTTTACTCAGCCAGCAAATTCCCCACAGCAAAGCCGGTAGACAAAGCCACCCCTTCAAACGAACGTTCGCGAATGACTTCGCTGTGGCCGAGGGTGGTGCCTGCGGCGTACACATTGTTGTACACTGGCTGGCTGCCACCATTGACCGGCTGGAATTGCGCATTAACAGTCAACCCAGCCCGGTATACCGGATGCCCTTTCGAATCCATAAAATCTTGCTCAAACCAATCCTGGCGACTCTCTGGCAAGGCGACCGGTAGATCAAACACTAATTCGCGCGCGCTGCCATCTTGCCGGGTGACAATGCCACCGCCCAAAATGCCGCCAGTGGCCACCACATATTGGGCAAAGCGGTGTGGTTTAGGGCGAGAAGCAGCTTCGGTGAAAACGGCCGTAACCAACCCATCTTCACTTTCAATCTCCACGCCCTCCAAACCATGATAAACGCGGCCACCAGCTTGCTCAATCGCTTGCAACAAAATAGCGTGCAGCCGCATCCCTGGCAGCGACGGCGGTAAACCCGGAATCTCAAACACCGGCACACCCAGCTGCTTTTCCAAATCATTTTTGATGGCCAATGAAGGCTCGCGGCCCAAAACAGCGGGCAGCCCCACCCGTTTGGCCTTGCCTAGCTTGGGCTTGATTAGCTGAACCAAATCTGCCCGGAAATTGGGCTGTTCCATCATGCTGCCAATGCTAACCGGCGTGTTAAAGTTGCGCTGGGCCAGCTTAGGCAAATCCAGCATCAGGTGGGCAGCATCCACCCCCTGCTTCAGCAAATTTTCCGCGATAATGTTGGGATAAAAATCAACCAGTTGCTTAATGCCCACAATCAGCATTGGGTCATCGCGGCGCAAATCCCCGGCAATCATTGTTTCTGGGGCCAGGCAGGTGGGGCGGAATGTGCCCACGGCCGATGGTAATAACCAATTTTTGTCCAGCGAGCCGTGCAGCGGATACCCTGCCTCTGCACACAAGGTTTGGAATGCTGTCAGCGCTTTTTCAACGCCAGCCACACCTACTAAAGCGTATGGGTGCTCGGGCTGATCAGCAATGAGCTTGGCCAGCGTCACGCCGGGAGATTCCACCGGCTGGCTTTCATCGATGGGATAGTAACCCAGCACATCGATGCAGCCGCTGTGCCAATGGGTTGCCCCCCACCCTTTGCTGACTAATCGGACCTTTTTTTGCTGAGTGGCAAGCTGCCAAACGGCCGTTAACCCCGCTAGCCCCGCACCAACTACCAAAACATCATTCTTTGTACTCATGTTTTTGCATCCGGATTATGCTCAACAGTTCCCTTTTCATACATCTTTGGCCCCAGCCGAGACGCTTTCTCGCCAGGCAAATGGTCTGCATTGAGCACAGTTAAATAGATCAGTTCGTCCAAACGTTCTTGCTTGAGCTGCGCCCCCCACAAAATGGGCAGCAGCCCTTTCCAGCGTTCCTGTAAAAAGTCGCGCAAGGCCACATTGGCTTCTTCTATGGGCAGCTGGTGCAGCTGATGCCAGATGCCGATGGCCCGCAGCGTGCAAAAGCCACCCTGGCACGGCCCCATCCCCAGGCGCACGTCCCGCCGGATGTCGTCCAGCGTCTTTGCTTCGCCTTCGTTAATGGCCCGTTCAATGTCTGAGCGGGTGGCCATTTCACATTCGCAAATGAGCTGGCCAAACGCTTTTTGCTGCTCCGTGCGGGCCAGCCGCGCCCCTAACGTGTGATAGGTTTTGTTATGGCCCGGCTCAAACGGGTGAGGCAATAGCTCCAGGTGCGTACGGCATTCGCGCTCGGTGTTTAGCTTCTCGCAAACGCGATCGGCCGTTACCTGGGCCATCTGGCGGAAAGTGGTCCATTTGCCGCCCGTGATGGTGATGAACCCTTGCAGCCCATCCCGTGTTTCGTGATCCAGCAAAGTGTAAGCACGGGTTACGTCACGCGTGTCGGCCACTTTGGTTTCCTGGTATAACGGCCGTACCCCACCCCAGGCCCGCAGCATCCGCATTTCAGAAAAGCCCGGCACTAGCTTGTCCGCTTCTTCCAGCATCAGCTTCACTTCCCACGGCTCAATGGCAAAATGTTCCGGGTCTGGCACGCTCTCATCCGTTGTGCCAATCACCGAAACGGTGTGAATCGGCACAATGATGTCGCCATCCGCAGGCATTTTGCAGCGGTTGACCACCGTGTTGATAATGCGGTAGCTGAGGGCCACCATGGTGCCTTTGCCCGCTTGCACATTTACTTCCACGCCGCCGGTATGGGCAATCTTGCCCGCCCACGCCCCGGAGGCGTTCACTACCATGTCGGCCAGAATGGTGACATCTTCGTCCTTTACCAAATCGTGGCAAATGGCCCCGGTAATGCGGTCGCCTTCACGGATTAGCGTTTTCAGTTCATGATAGGTGAGAATTTGGGCGTTGTATTGCCGCGCGCCCTCAGCCACCACTTGCGTGGACAGGAATGAGTCTGCTGAGCCATCCGGCACGCGGAAGCAGCGGCTGATTTTGGGGTTGAGATGTGGCTCCTCGCGCAGCATTTGGGCCACAGAAATTTCTTCGCACGGCACGCCGGTATCGCGGCAGCCCTGCATAAATTTGTCGCCAAAAGCGGGATCGTCCCAAGGGGTACAGACAAAAAAGCCGCTCGTGTCTTCCAGACAGTGCGGCATAATTTTACGCAGGATGATGTTTTCTTCGATGCACTCCGTGGCGGCTTTGGGGTCTTTAACCACATAGCGCCCGCCGCTGTGCAGCAAACCGTGATATCGGCCCGTGGTGCCGTGAGTTAAATCGCGCTTTTCAACTAACACAGACTTAAAGCCACGCTGAGCCAGATCGTAAACGACACCGGTTCCAGTAGCACCACCACCAATCACCAGAACTTCGGTTTCTATTTTGCGCATGTTGCTTCCTTCTTCTTTCTCATTAAAAGGCGACTCCCAAGATTTTCGTCGGAATCGTCGCAAGAACAGGAGGGGCTTCAGGTCAATACAATTGCAGAAGAGTACTAAGTGATGATAGGATTTAGGAGATAGTTACTCAACTGCTTTGGAGGGTAATAACTATTGTTTGCTTTTCTTAATGCGTGACAAACAGTTAAAAAGTGGTATTTGAAGCTTCTTTGATATTACGCTACTGACTGATTTTGTCAACTTGAATCGGAAATTTTGGGATGATTTTCATCATAGAAGGCCAGATGCCATTTGTCACCAAATAGGGCAGCCAAGTGGTAAGGAATGTTGTGAGAATTCTTTATTAAGGTTTTGTTGATTTGTGTACTGTATTAAACTACCAGTTGGGCAACAAACGGCCGTTGTAGTATTAAGTTTTTTAGGAGTAGTAACAATTTATGGAAGGCTTAACCGGTTCCATTTTAATCGTAGATGATAATGTCGTCATCCAGCAAATTATGAAATTGGCTCTGGAACAAAATGGGCACCATGTAACACTGGCCAGCGACGGCCAAGAAGCCATCGAGCTGATGCACGCCCATTTCTTCGATTTAATTCTGCTTGACATCATGATGCCTAAAATGACTGGATTTCAGGTGCTGGAATATATGGCCAAGAAACCAGAACTGGCTGCCATACCTGTCATTGTTGTCTCTGCAGATCCTCAAATTGATAGTGCCATTCGCTGTATTCAGCTGGGGGCTGAAGATTATCTGATGAAACCCCCCAACCAGACCTTGCTGCGCACCCGCGTAAATACCAGTTTGCGCAAAAAATTTCTCCATGATCAACAACAGGCGCACCAGGCAGAAATGGAACAGATGTATGAAGCGGTAAAAGCGGCCAATGCCGCTAAAACTGAGTTCATCGCGATGGCAGCCCACGAGCTACGCAACCCAATCGCGCAGATCGCTACAACCAATCATCTTCTAGGCCGCGTTGGCCCCTTGAACGATAAACAGGAACAGTTATTAGAAAAAATAAATTTCAGTTTAGAACGGATGAAGGCTTTGATTGTCGATCTCGATGATATTTCTCGGCTAGAAACAGACAATATTCGGCTTGAGTTAAAACAGTTGGATTTGAAACAGCTCACTTTGAAGATTGCCGAAAGTGTGGAACATGATTTGAGAGAGCACAAGCATTCGCTTGACATAAATATCTCAGAGGATTTACCGGCCGCTTGGGCAGATAGGGAACGGATGATTCAAGTTCTTATAAATTTGCTAGGGAATGCGATCAAATACACGCCAGACGGTGGGGAAATCATGATAACGGCCGTTCACGAAAAGCAACATCAAGCCATTCATGTCACCATTCAGGACACCGGTCTGGGGATTCAGGCCAATGAACAGCCGCGCGTTTTCTCCAAATTTTTCCGCTCGGAAGACTCAGAAGTACGGGATAGACCCGGCACCGGCCTGGGACTTTATATCACCAAATCGCTTATCGAAAAGCAAAACGGCCGTATCTGGTTCGACAGTAAATATGGGGAAGGAACGGCTTTCCACTTCACCCTGTCCGTAGCGCCAAAAGTGCCTGAAGATGAAATGGGGATGGAAACGGCCGTGCCTTCTCGCTAGCCCTCAAACAAAAACATCTGGTTAGGCATTGCTAACCAGATGCTCTCAAACCAAAAGTTCCTTACAGGAACAAACGTCCCACAGCGACAAAAGCAGCCAAGGCTCCCAAGACAATATTGGGCACCAGCATTTGCATTTCACTACGACGGATATGGGTAATGGCTGCACCAATCATTGTCAAAACAAGACCAATCGCAGCAATGCCTGTAAGTACGGGCCAGATTGACAGGGCCATCGGCAAAATTAAACCAATGGCACCTAATACCTCCAGCAAACCAATCACCCGGATCGTGCTTTGTGAGAAATCCTCGACCCAGGCCATTTTTTCCGCCAATTTTTCTTTCGGTTGGGACACCTTCATCCCACCCGCCATTAAAAATGCTACGGCCAAAAGTCCCTGAACAATCCATAATGCAATATTCATTTTTGTTTTCCTTGCCTTATCAAAATTATTATGGGTAAACAAGCGGACTCGCGTCCGCTTGCGTGTATTATACGGGCCTTGGTTCATATGTCAACAAGCATTTTATTAAACGGCAGGCACTGGATTCATTTTGCGTTATCATTGTTTATAATTAGATTCTTTGAGGAGAAACTTTTTGACTGAAACATCGAACCCAAAAGCGCGCTCAGAACACAGCCTGTCTAAAAGAGAACTTCGTGCCAGCCTGATTTTGCCCATTGTAATTACGCTGATTATTTGGGGGGTGGGCCTGCTGCTTTATTTGATCACGCCCGGGGAATTTAATACGGCCGTTGCCATCTTTATCAGTTTAGCTTTACTACTGTTTTTGCTCTACTGGACGCGCACTGCCGAAAAACGATTGCGGATAACGGCCGTTATCATCGCCATCCCTGCCCTCATCGGCATCAGCCTGGGCATGATTCGTGGCAGCATCAGCGATACGTTCATTGGCGTAGGGGTAACCTTTTTGTTGTTGTTTCTCTACCGCGCCTTCAACACCCCCATCTCTTACCGTGTGGCTTTACGCCATTTCCGCGAAGGCGACATGGAAATGGCGCTAGACCTGGTAGACAAGGCCATTCAAGCCCGCCCCGATTTCTGGGAATCATACCAGCTGCGCGCCCTCATCTTCCTGACTGAACTGGACTTTAGCCGGGCCGAACGCAGTGCCAAAGAAGCGATCGCCCGCAAACCCAATGCCCATCCCGTTTACAACACGTTGGGGCAAGTCTACCTGGCCGAAGCCAAATTTAACAAAGCCCAGGCAAACTTTGCCCAGGCGCTAGAATTGGAGCCAGGCAATACACTTTATCGTTACCATTTGGGATTGTGTCAATTCCGGCAGGAAGATCATCGAGAAGCGGCCGCTAACTTTATAGACGCTATCAGTGGTTCGCTGCGCTTTCTGGAGTATGAGCTGCAAGCGCACTACTATCTCTGGCGCTGCCTGATTGCATTAGAAGAGAGCGAGCAGGCTCAAACCGTCCATGAAAAAATGCAAGCCTTTGCTCCAGGCGTGCCCCTCATCCAGGAGCAGTTAGCTGAACAACCTGATTACCCGCATCTACCCTACCTGAAGACTGACGCCGCCGACTTAAGCCAGCAATTTGACTAGATGGGGTGGAGTGCCTGGCACTTGGTTCGTTTTAGGGAACCCGAAACGTGTCAGCATCTTCGGAATCATTGGAGGAAACAACACAGCCGGTAAAGGTGAAGGCATACAGCGCCAGGCCGCGTGCCTGGAAAGTGAGGCGCAGGGTGTGGCTACCAAAGTCAGGGTTGTTGACGAGGTTAATCAGGCGCGGCCGGTCAACCCGCACAATGCTACGGCCGTTTTCCCCAAACATCACATCACTGCCCGCCTGACCATTGGTAAGGAAACGGCCGTCTTGCACCACTTCCACCACCGGATCTGCTTCTGTCGGCTTCATCCCCAGTGCCGCTTCCACCGGATCGGCCGTGGGGGCTAACACTGCATTGACCGAAACGGCCGAATACGGCAGCACAATCTCCCCACCCTGTTCCCCAGCAAAAGCCAATGCTTCAGGCCACGCCCGCCAAATGCCATCCACAAAAAACTGGCCCTCCTGCCACGTTTTTACCGGGGGCAAGCGGTAAATAACCGAACTGTTGGGCATGTACCCTTCCGGGTTGCCCAAAGCGCCACCAAATAAACCACCACCCTGGAAACCGGCATATAGCTCTGGCGTCGGTCGGTAACAAACAGCGCCAGACCTGTCTTCGGCACGCAGTGGTGGCAGCAAGGCGGGCAGGCTAATATCTGGCTGGCGCAAGCGCAGCAGCATCTGAATGGCCCGCTCCGTCTCCCGATAATAGCCTTCACCTTGCCGCTTGAAACGAATGTAGCCACCTGGGTCGATAAGGAATTTGGTCGGCCACGCTTTGGTGGCAAACTGTGACCAATTCTGCTGTTGATTGTCCAGCAAAATGGGATAGGGAATCTCGTATTCAGCGATAGCGGCTTCAAGATGGGTGCGAAACTGGGCAAAGCGAAACTCTGGCGTGTGGATACCAATAACCACCAAGCCATGCTTAGCGTACCGTTGCTGCCACTGTTTTAGATAAGGAAGCGTCCGCAGACAGTTAATGCAGGTATAATCCCAGAAATCTATGAGAACAACCTGCCCGCGCAGTTGATCTGGAGTGAGGGGACGGCCGTTTAACCATTTACCCTCAGCCAAAGGCGGCATGTGGACAAGACGCGGATCAAGTAAACTACCGGACATAATTCAATTTTATCACGATAAAATGCAGGGAAAAACCGAGAAGTTTTTACGAGAGAGTCAAACCAAACTATCAGCAGGGTAAACTATCATTTGATTCTTCTGATTTTGATGCAGCAAGCGCTTTCGGTGATGGAATAAATGTTACAATAAGTATGGTTAAAAGAATAAAAACCGGCAGCCAATCCATCATAATCTCTCCAAAAAAATACAAACAAACTATTTGACCAAATCTATTTGTATTATTAGTTATTTCATAACATAAATCACTAAGATGAAAGTCATTCTGACGGTAAAATTATTTACAAAAAGCACTATTTTCGCCCCAAATGGGAGGATTTTCCTATGAGCAAAAAGAAAGTAACCATTCTCGATATTCAAAAGCGTAAGCAAAAGAGCGTGCCCATCACCATGCTGACAACGTATGATTTCACTGCCGCCATTTTGGTGGACCGGGCTGATATTGACATCATCCTTGTAGGCGATTCCCTGGGCATGGTGATGTTGGGTTATTCGGGCACCACCCAGGTGACGATGGAGGAAATGCTGCATCATTGCAAAGCAGTTGCCCGAGGCGCATCTGGTGCGCTTTTAGTGGGGGACATGCCCTTTATGAGCTACCAAGCTGACGTGGCTGAGGGGGTGCGCAATGCGGGGCGTTTTTTGAAAGAGGCGGGCATGGATTGCGTAAAAATTGAAGGGGGCCGGGAAACGGCCGTAACCATCCAAGCCATCGTGCAGGCAGGCATCCCCGTCATGGGCCATATTGGCCTGACGCCACAAACAGTTTCGCAGTTAGGTGGGTATCGCATTCAAGGGAAAACGGCCGCTTCCGCCCAATCCCTGTTAGAAGATGCTCTGGCGTTGCAAGAAGCAGGTTGCTTTGCTGTGGTGCTGGAGGCAGTTCCCGCTCCTGTCGCCAGCCACATTTCACAACAATTAACCATCCCCACCATTGGCATTGGGGCCGGGGCGGGCTGCGATGGGCAGGTGCTCGTCTACCATGATATGCTGGGGTTGTACGACCGGCTTCAACCCCGCTTTGTGAAACAGTATGGGACAATTGGTGAAGCGATCACAACGGCCGTACAAACCTACAGCGAAGAAGTCCGCAGCCGCACCTTCCCGGCCCAGGAACACACTTACCCCATGAGTGAAGAAGAAGAAGCTGCATTTTTGGCAGCCGTCGCGAGACGCTAAGATGCGCATAGCTGTGGTGGGCATTGGGGCAATGGGCTGCCTGTTTGGGGCCAAACTCAGTCAGGTGGCCGAGGTGACACTGGTCGGGAATTGGCCAGCGCAGCTGACAGCCCTGCGCGAACACGGCTTACGCTTGATTCAGCCCGACGGCCGTTCCCACACCATCCATCTCCCCGCCACCAACAATCCCCAAACGGCCGCACCCGCCGACCTGGCTCTGATTTTGGTAAAGAGCCACCAGACTCAACAGGCAGCGCAGACCGCTCAACAACTGCTGGCGGCCAACGGCGTGGCCTTGACACTGCAAAATGGCCTGGGCAATCTGGAACAGTTAACGGCCGTTCTTGGCCAAAATCGGGCCAGTCTAGGCATCACTTCTGAAGGGGCTGCGCTGGTGGAACCGGGCGTCGTGCGCCATGCCGGGGCGGGACACACCTACATTGCAGATTCACAAGAAACGGCCGTTCCTGCCCAAGAAATCGTGGCTTTGTTTCAAGCTGCTGGTTTTCAAACCAGTCTGGCGGCCAATACAGCGGGGTTGGTGTGGGGCAAGCTGGCCATTAATGCCGGGATTAATCCATTAACGGCCGTTTTGCAAGTGCCCAATGGATTTCTGGCAGAAAATGAGACAGCGCGGCGGCTGATGCAACAAGCAGCTGAGGAAGTGGCGCAAGTAGCCCAGGCGCAAAGCATCCAGCTTCCCTTTGCTGATGTGGCAGAACAGGCGCTGGCAGTGGCCCAGGCTACGGCGACGAACCATTCCTCGATGCGGCAAGATTTAGCCAATGGCCGTCCCACGGAGATTGAGTCCATTTGCGGAGCGGTGGTGGCATACGGCCGTCGTTTTGGGGTGCCCACGCCAGTGAATCTGGTTTTGCAAACGACCGTGCAGCAAGCCGAGCAAGGCATCTGGCCCAATGCCCCTACCCCGGAAGCCATCTTGCAGCTGCTCAACAAACAAATCCAACAAATTCAGGATTAAAAGAAAGGGACACAGACAAACACGGAGTTTGATCTGTGTTTGTCTGTGTCCCTTTTCTGGCTAATCGAAATGGAAACCCATTGTTTCCAGCGTTCGGCGCAGATGGGGACGGACGGGCTTTTGCAGCCGCTTGGCAATAGGGCCGCTCCATGCGGCTGTATGCTGATTGCGATTTTGCTGGCCATAAAAAGCTGCCAGCTCCACGTCATACGCTTCAATGAGCGGACGGGGATCGTCATCGCTGTACGCTTCATGATGAATGACCAGCGCTTCCGGCAAGCGCGGCTTCAACTGTTTTGACCCCAACGGTTCTTGCGGCCAGCCAATGCTCATGCCATACACCATGTAAACGCCAGGCGGAAAGCCCAGCAAATCGGCCACTTCTTGTGGGTGATTGCGCATCCCGCCAATCATCACCGCGCCCAGGCCAAATGATTCTGCGGCCGTTTGCACCGACATTCCCACCAGTGCCGCATCCACCGTGGCCACCAACGTCGTTTCCAATGATTTAACGAGCGGCTGGCCATGCATCTCGCTGGCATTATCCAGTCGGTTGAGATCCGCCAAAAAGCCAACGAACACATCACATTGCTCAATATGGCTCTGGTTGCCTGCCAGCACTGCCAACCTTTGGCGCGTTTCTGGACTGCGCACCACAATGATGCTGTAGGTTTGCATGTTACTACTGGTAGGGGAGCGCCGAGCCGCGTTTAAGATAGCGTTGAGCATCTCCTCGGGCACAGGCTTGTCAATAAAGGCGCGTACCGAGGCATGTTGATTGAGCGTTTGGGTTACGGCCGTTTCATACTGTTTTATCTTTTCTTGAATCATTTTCACTTTTCCTCTCAACCTTTTCGACGTCCCACATACCCCAATTCTTACCCGAGGGAAAAGTGTAAAGATTCTCATCAAGGAACAGCTAGGCAACGACCGTTCGCCCACGGCCGTTTCGCCAGCGCAAAAACAGTACCCCCCCCAAAATCAATAAACTCCCGCCAATTTGCAGGCCGGTTAGCTGTTCCCCCAGCAAAAAGTAGGCCAATACGGCCGTAAATGCTGGTTCTGTTGTGAGGATGAGATTGGCCACGCTGGAAGGCAGCAATCCCAAACTGGTGTTGTACAGGCCAAAACCGGCCACGGTAGGCCCAGCCGCCAGCAAAATAATGACCCCCCACCCGGCCCAACTATTGCCAAACCAGAAGAGATCAGTGGGGGAAACGGCCGTTCCCAACACCATCTCCCCCGGCAACAAATTCACCAGCAGAAAGAAGATCGCGGCAAAACCAGACACATACAATAACGTCGTCCACGGATTCAGGCCGCGCTGCGCCGCTGAGCGTCCCATCAAACTGTAAACCGCGTAGCCCAACCCGGCCAGCGTCCCGGTGAGAATTCCCACCAGATTGCGATCCCAGGCGGCCGGGTCCAGCGCTTCGGCCACCAACACACAGCCCGCCAGGCAAAGAACAACCGCTACCAGCTTGGCAGCGTCCAGCCGCTCCTTGAGCAGCCAGCGAGCTAGCAACGCCGTAAACGCCGCCGAACTGTAGACCAACACCGTGGCCACTGCCGCTCCGTTCAACGCCACAGACAGCGTCCACAGTCCATTGAACACAGCAAACACAAATCCATAGCCAAAGAGGTAAGGCAAATGGCGGCGCGGTAGGCGCAAAAGCGAGGCCCGGCGCAGGCGCAGCACCAGCAGCAACGTCAGCACCACAAACAAGCTGCGCCAAAAGGCCAGCAATAGCGGCGGGATGTGGTACGTTTCGGTGAGGTAGCGGATGAATACGGCCGTTGTCGATAATATCGCCGAACTGGCTAGCGCCACCAAATAACCCTGAGCAATTGTATCTTCGTGCGTTGTGGTGGACATTGGTGAATTGTAGAGCAAATACGGCCGTTGCCAATGAAAGATTTGTGTCTATCGCTGATCGCTCTACAATCGTGCGTGCAAACAGGTTTCACCCTCAGGTAATAGTCACTTTAGGCATAGGAGGATCAATGAACGGGCAAAATAGCGAATCAACTCTTTCCGATGTGATTATTGTTGGGGCCAGCGCGGCCGGGTTGGCGGTGGCAGCCTGCCTGAAACAAGCAGGCATTGCCAACATCACCATTCTAGAAAAGGCCGACAAAGTGGGGGTGGCCTGGCGGCATCACTATGATCGCCTGCATCTGCACACCGACAAAGGAAACTCCAACCTGCCTTATTTAACCTTCCCAGCGGGCACACCACGCTACCCATCCCGCCAGCAGGTCATCAGCTATTTAGAAAACTACGCCAGGCAGTTTGATCTACAGCCTCATTTTGGCCAGATGGTCACAAACATCGCGCAAATCGACGGTTTATGGCAGGTTACGGCGGTAAACGGCCGTTTTGCTGGTCATAATCTGGTGATGGCCACAGGCTACACTAACCAGCCCGTAATGCCTAGCTGGCCAGGGCAAGATCAGTTCAAAGGGCAAATCCTGCACAGCTCGCAGTATAAAAATGGGGAAGCTTTTGCCGATAAAAATGTGCTTGTGGTTGGGTTTGGCAATTCTGGTGGTGAGATTGCCATTGATCTGCACGAACATGGTGCACATCCCAGCATCTCCGTGCGCAGTGCCGTCAATGTCATTCCTCGGGATATTTTGGGCATTCCGATTCTTTCAATCGGCCAACTTATGAGCAAGCTGCCAACGGCCGTTGCCGACATCCTGGCAGCCCCCTTGATCAAGCTAACCATTGGCGATTTAACCCAATACGGCCTAAAAAAATTACCTTATGGCCCCAATACCCAGATTGACCGTTACGGCCGTATCCCCCTGTTAGACATTGGCACCGTCTCGCTCATCAAACAGGGCCTCCTTCAGGTAAAACCGGCCATTAAGCAGTTTACGCCAGAGGGGATAGCGTTTGTGGATGGGCAAAGCCAGGCGTATGAGGCAGTGGTATTGGCCACCGGTTACCGGTCAAATCTGGAAATCTTTGCCAGCGGCATTGGCACCGCTTTAGATGATGCCGGGTGTCCGATTTGCAGCGGGCAAGAAAGTTCCCTAAAGGGCCTGTACTTCTGCGGTTTTTACGTGTCGCCCACCGGCATGCTGCGCGAAATCGGCATCGAAGCTAAGAAGATCGCCCAAAGTATTAAAGATAAAAAAGCTCTTGGAGAATTTTAGTGAACCAGAAATTGGCTGAAGACCCATCACTATTCGTCGGTCGGGGCTTGGCGCTCCCAAACCCAAGCAGCTCATGCAGCGAAACATATTCAAAATATATTACGGCCGTAACGTTGGTGATAGTGATGGTACTTCCGTCAATTGTCGGTTTGTGGTCTTTTATGGAGATATTTTGAAGGATGCAGGAGGAGTTAAGCTGCTTGATTTAGGTCAGTGGTTAGTCGATGATGATTTATGGCAGGTCTACCAACTGATCAAACAAATATGTCATGAAAGAGGCTGGCGTATCCGCTTTGAAGAAGATCGCATATAACCAAGAAAAAT
>JBNKLQ010000163.1:0-13856 GCA_050292445.1 Promineifilaceae bacterium (SeqCode)
GGGTTTTGTGCCCAGCTTGCTCACGCCTGCGCAGCGCCACTTTTTAGGCACGACCAAGCCCGAGGAGGAGCTGTACGATCTGCTGGCCGATCCTCACGAAATCAACAATCTCGCTGCCGATCCAGCCAATGCCAACAATCCGTTTGCCGAAATGGGCAAAGCCGTGGGCAATCCAGAGATGGACGGCCGTTTCTGGCAACTGTACAATGGGCCATTCGCGGTGCCGAACGGCCGTATCCTCTGGTTCCTGGCCCACCGCCTGGGTTATCTACAAAGTGAAGAAGTTACATTGGATCTATCCAACATCTAGCAGGAGTTAAATGATGCACACAGAAAAGTCAGACGTATCACTCGCAGAGAGTGTCAAACAAAAATCCAAGCTCATCCAAACAGAAAACGGATTTGCTTACCGTGACCTGAATAAAAATGGCAAGCTCGACGTTTACGAGGATCCCCGCCAACCAATTGCCGCCCGCGTTGAAGATCTGCTCTCCCAGATGTCGCTTGAGGAAAAAGCTGGGATGCTTTTCATCGACGGTGTGCAGGTGAACCCGGATGGGTCAATCGAAGAACAAAATGACGAACAGGCCTTTACGGGTTTTGGCGATCCTGTGCAAAACAAACTCATTGATTTGCAGATGAATCACTTCAATGTCTGGCAAATTCCCGGCGAGCGGCCGCTCGCCACCTGGTACAACAACGTTCAGCAGTTGGCAGAACAGAGCCGCCTCGGCATTCCCGCCACCTTGGCCTCCGATCCGCGCAATCATCTAGGCAAAAACGTCATCTCCATGGCCGTTGAGGATTTCTCGCAGTGGTGCGAAACAACTGGCTTTGGTGCCATCAACGACCCCGAACTGGTCCGCCAGTTTGCTGAAATTGCCCGCGAAGAGTACCTGGCTGTGGGCATTCGCGTGGCCCTGCATCCCCAAATAGATTTGGCTACGGAGCCCCGCTGGCCGCGCATCAGCGGCACCTTTGGCGAAGATGCCGAAATCAGCGCCCGGCTGGGCAAAGCATACATCGAAGGCTTTCAAGGTGCGGAGCTAGGTCCCCACAGCGTGGCCTGCATGACCAAACATTTCCCCGGCGGCGGTCCGCAAAAAGAAGGGCTCGACCCCCATTTTGAATTCCAGCAGGGGCAAATCTACCCTGGCGATAATTTTGATTATCACCTGATTCCGTTTGAAGCGGCCATCGAAGCAGGGACCGCTTCGATTATGCCCTATTACGGCATCCCCACAGGCCAGACCGATGAAGATGTGGCCATGTCCTACAACAAAACCATTATCACCACCCTGCTGCGCGAAAAGTATGCCTTTGATGGTGTGGTTTGCACCGATTGGGGCCTGATCACCGACAGGCATATGGGCGATTTCACCTGGCCCGCCCGCGCCTGGGGTGTGGAGCATCTCAGCGAGGTGGAGCGGGTGCAAAAGGTGCTGGACGCAGGCGTCGATCAGTTTGGCGGCGAAAGCTGCCCCGAACTGGTGCTGGAACTGGTAGAAAGCGGCCAGCTGACCGAAGAACGCATCGACCAATCGGTGCGGAGGCTGCTCAAACAGAAGTTTGAACTGGGCCTGTTTGACAATCCGTTTGTGGATGAAACGCGCGTTGCGGAAGTTTTTGGCAATCCAAAATCAGTGGCTGCTGGTTTGGCCTCGCAAAGCCGGGCGATGACATTGCTCAAAAATAGTGATGAGGTACTGCCGCTGCAAGGCCAGCCCAAGATTTTTGTCAAAAACATGTCTGCTGATGTGGCTGCCAATTATGCTCAGGTGGTTGATTCGCCCGATGAAGCTGATTTTGCCATTCTGCGGCTGGACACGCCGTGGGTGCCGGTGGACACCAAAAACCAGTTTGCCTTAAGCTTCCACCATGGCGACCTAGATTTCAAAGATGAAGCGAAGGCCGAAATTTTGGCGCTGTTGGCCAAAGTGCCCACGATTGTGGTGATTTATCTGGATCGACCAGCGGTGATTCCCGAGATTAGCGCGGCGGCTCATGCGCTGCTGGCAGATTTTGGGGCGAGTGATACGGCCGTCCTCAACGTCATCTTCGGCAAAGCACAACCAGAAGGGAAGCTGCCATTTGAGCTGCCTTCCTCTATGGAGGCCGTGCGTAACCAAAAAGCAGATCTTCCCTTTGATTCCGAGAACCCTCTTTATCCTTTTGGTTTCGGGCTGGCATACAAATAGTGGGGTAGCCTTTCCGTTTTTGTGGGAAGCGGCAAACCATATGGAGAAAAAATAAAAACAGCCGGAGACAAGGTCCACGGCTGTTTACTTCACCAACTTAGCTTCAGCAAAACTCATTCAAAGCGAAAGCGCCAAAGGGCAATCAGATAGAGCACAACCGTGACCGCCAGCATGGTGCCAATTTGGGGCAGCACATCGACCAGCACAGCACCCTCGGCCATGAGGCGAATCAGGGCATCCATGGCGCTGCCCTGGGGCGTAATCCGAGAGATCGTGCCCAGCAGCCCCTCGGTGCGGAACACAAGCGGCACCGGTATGCCGTAAAGGCAGCCACCCAACACACCCAGCACAAAGGAGGCTATCATAGCCCAGGCATTGGCCTGTTTTTGCGTGCGCGAAACGGCCGTAATCAACATCCCCGCCGCCGTCACCGCCAAAGCCAGCGCCAGAATCACCAGGAAGATAGCCAGCGGTGAGTCGCCAATGGGCATCTTAAACAGCAGATTGGCCAGCACAATCATGATCCCTAACTGTAAAAACACCAGGACCACGTAGGCAACCATCTTGCCAGCAATGATCACCCCGCGCGGCATGGGGGCCGCCAGCAAGCGGCGGAAGGAACCCTGATCCTTCTCCTTGTAAAACGAGGCGACCAGCGCCGTCGTCACAAAGAAGGAGAAGAGAATGCCCACGCCGGGCAGCATGGCCACCACGTTGATGTTATGCAGCATTGCAGCCGTTTTCCCCGCCATATCTTCACTAATCACCGAGATAGCCGGTTCGGTGCGCTTTTCGTTAAGTTGCGTCATGATGACGCCTAGCGTTTGTGCTTCAACGCCTTGCTGCATGGCCGGATCCGCCGCAGCAAACTGCTCAGACTCCATCATCACCGAGCGAATGCCGTAGCGAATTTCGCCAACCATGTTCACCTCGGCCGCAACGCTGTCCAGGATGCCGCTGATCAGCCCAACGGCCGCTTCCTGCGTGGGATCGACAATCAGGCTCATGGCGGCCGGTTCATAGGCGTCTACCTGTTGGCTAAAGTCGGTGGGAATGAGAACGGCCGCTTCCACCTCACGCTCCGCCACCTGCGCATCTGCCACAGATGCATCGGCCGTTTCCGTCACGTTGAGCACGTCGATGCTTTTCAGCGCAGCAACAATCTGCTCCCCATAAAGCCCTTCGTCTTCATTGACTACCATCAAATTAAAGGAAATTTGGGGTTCTTCTTCATTGGCCCAGCCCGCCAGCTGTGGGGCATTCACCAGACCGGCAATCAGCAGCGGCAAGAGCAGGAGAATGGCCAATGACCCTTTGTCTCGAAACAGTACCTGCATTTCATTCCAGGCCACTGCAAAAGTTAATCGTAACCAGTTCATCTTCTTGCCTCCTATTGATACTCAAACCGCCACGTGCCAACGCCAAAGAACAGAACACTAAAGCCCAGCAGCACCAGCAGCGGCAACGTGATGTCTGCCAATCCTCCGCTCAGCACCAGCAAATTGTAAAAGCCTTTCACGGCCCAATATTGCGGCACCACCTTGCCTACCGTGTCCAACGCATCGCTCAGCAAGAAGAGAGGCACCATGCTGCCGCCTAAAATCCCCATGCCCCAGATGAGCAAGGAGCTCAAGCCGCCAATCTGGTTTTCGGTGCGAGCCATAGCGGCAATCAGCACACCGAGGCTGGTGGAGCAAACGGCTACCAGGAGACAGAGCAAAATCAAGGCCAGTGGATCGTAGCCCAGCGATAATTTATCCATCCCCAACAGCGGGAAGAGGTAAAGGGCCACGGCAAAAATGATCAGCAGCTGCAGAATGGCCATGATGAAGTTCAGCGTCATTTTGCCCAGCAGCAGGCTGGTTTTGCTAATGGGTGCTGCCAGCAAACGGCGAAAGCTGCCGTATTTTTTCTCGTCGTACACGTTTTGCGCCGTAGCCTGCGCCGCCAGGAAAACAAACAGCACCGCAAATCCAGGCACGGCTACCTGCACGCCCGTGAACTGCGGTTTTTGTTCACCGGGGGAGAGGCTGCCGGGATTCACTTGAGAGATGGCCACTAACGGCCGTTTCTCCGATTGGGCAAATTGTTCTTGGGCCTGGGACACAATGCGCTCGGTCGTAAAAACCTGATCTCCTGGCGAGGCTGCTGCCTGCATTTGCCCCATCTGCTCCAGGCTGGCTACGATCTGCTGCTCCAGCGCCAGGTCTTGGGCCACACCATCCACCGCCAGGCGCAGCGCTTCCGTCTCGTTGATGTCGGCAAACGGATGGTTTACCAGATGTAGCTCAACCGGCTTCCCGGCGGCAAAATCTGCCGAAAAGTTCGCGGGAATGATCAATGCGTGGTTGATTTGGTGTGTGTCTAATTGGGAATCGGCCGATTCTTGGGTAATACTGCTCATTTCCACGGTGCCTGCTGCGGTGAGATTGCCCAGAAAAGTAGTCGTCAACGCCCCTGCTTCATCATTGTTCACCACCGGCAGGGAAATGCGCGCTGCTTCGTCTTCGGCTTCTCTATCCATGCCCACAATGGCATTCAGCCCGCCGCCAAAAAAGAAAATGAAGATGAGCGGGAATATGAAGAGATAAGCCCACGTGCCGGGATCCTTGAACGCCAGCTGAATATCTTTGAGTGTGATACTAAGTGCTTTCATTGTCACTCCTCCTATTCCCGCAGCTTCTTGCCCGTCAGGTGCAAGAAGACAGTCTCCAAGTTAGGTTCCAGGATGTTCAGCGACTGCACCGGGATGTTTTCGTCACGCAGGAAATCGATCACATTGACGATGGCCTGCTGCGTGTTTTGGGTCAGAATTTTGACAACAACCCCTTCCTGGCTCAACGGTTCAGGCAGTTCAGCTTCCTGGGACAGTGGTGTTTTGTCTGTGGCCAGTGCCATTTCCGGACAGGCTTCCTTCACCGCAGGCAGCGCCGACAGTTTGCCAATCAGCTCACGGTCTGCAAACGGCAGCCCGATCTGGATCACCCCGCCACCAATCATGGCGATCAGGTTTTTGATCGTATCCAGAGCAATAATCTGCCCTGAATCAACTACCGCCACCCGGTTGCAGAGCAGTTCCACCTCTTCCATGTAATGGCTGGTGTACACAATGCTCATGCCCCGTTCTTTGTTCAGGCGCATCACGCTTTCAAAAATCTGGTTGCGGCTTTGCGGGTCAACGCCCACCGTTGGCTCGTCCAAGAACAGCAGCTTTGGCTGGTGCACCAGCCCAGCGGCGATATTCACGCGCCGCTTCATGCCGCCGGAGTAATTTTCAATCGGCTCGTCGGCGCGGTCAGCGAGGGCCACTACATGCAGCACATCATCCACGCGTTCCTTCAGCGCCTGGCCGCGCAGCCCATAAATACGGCCGAAAAAGTTCAAATTCGCCCGCGCACTCAACGTCGGGTACAGCGCCAAGTCTTGCGGCACCAGCCCGATCATCTGTTTCACCTGCTTTTGCTCGTGCAAAATGTCCTGGCCTGCCACATGGGCTGTTCCGTTGCTGGGTTCGATCACGCCGGTGATCATAGAGATTGTTTGTGTTTTGCCGGCACCATTAGGGCCCAGCAGCCCAAACACCTCGCCTTCTTCAACTGAAAAATTAATCCCCTTGACCACTGTGTGGTCGCCATATTTCTTTTCCAAATTCATCACTTCTAAAATTGCGGTCACAATATTGCCTCCTTGTTTTCCGTTTGCGGGTGCGCCTCATCTTGATCCGTCGAGACGACAGAAACGAGCGTCAGCCCTAAATCTCTCAGGCGGGATAACAGGCCGTACAATGCAGATTGATCGGCCACCTCACCGCACAGCATCGTATTTTGCTCGGCGGTGTGGGTGATGGTCATGCCTTCCAGCCAACCTGACCAATGGGAATCCAGGTGCCCCTTAACGACAATTTCAATGTTTTGCATGGCTCTTTCCCTATTATTGGATGTGGGACGGCCGTTTCCAATGATTGTAAACACGGTTGTAAACGGCCGTTGTCCACACACCTATATGCCCCACTCTCCCAGAAGTCAGGCTACCTTGCCAAAAAGTTGATGCTTATCAAACCACGGCTTGAGAATCAAATATGCGCCCAAAATGATGAGGAAAAAAGCACCATCAAGCGCAGCGAATCCCAACAACTGGGTAATCCCCGTCAGCAAGGAGAGAAGACCCAGGAGCGTGGTGAAACCGCTCATCTTAATGCCGTTGTAATAACGGGCAGCGTTGAGACCAAGCATGATAATCCCCAGCCCCACAGACCAGACACCTTTCGCTACCAGCTCATGGGGTACGAAGCTGAAGCCGCCCAGCATAATCAGAAACAGTCCCCAGCCCATCGTTTCCAGACGCTTGTTTAGCGCCACCTTTTCCGGATCGCTGGTAATTGCTTGTTCCGCTACCGGTTGCTTTTCGGTAGGCGCTTTCTCAACCTGTCCGGCAGTGGCGATCAACCAGATGGCCACAGCGCCCAGCACCATGGCCGGCACAATTGGCAGGTTGGCATCTCCGATCATGAACATCAATTTATCGGGCGGTAAGACGAAATTAAGCACGGCCAACAGCGCGGCTACTGCCAGTAAGATGATCCCGGTAATTAATCGTGATACATTCATTTCCATTCTCCATGTTCAGATTGGTCCAATCTCTTGTCAGAGGTGCGTCGCACCTGTTACTTATTTCAAAATCAATGTCAGGCGGGCTTGAGGACACCACGCTCGGTAACGGCCGTTTCACGACGGCGGCGCACAATCGCCCACAGCGTCAAGACGGCAAACCCGGCAAGAGACAGCCAGCCAAACAAATCGCCAATAATTGGATAGATAGTCGATACCCCGGAAGTAGGCACCTGGGCTACGATGACGCGTTGGCCCTCGCCGGAGGAATCCATGCGGGCCAGGACACGGCCGTAAGGATCGGTAATTACAGAAAGGCCGTTGTAAGCCACGCGAACCATGGAGACACCGTTCTCAATGGCCCGCAGAGTAGCCATATGAGCATGGACAGTTCCTACAACCTCGTATTCCGCGGCGGGCGACAGCAAGATATCAACATCCTTGCGGCCTGCCTGAAGCACCGAGCTAGGGAAGTCAGTGTCCCAGCAAATGATGCCGGAAAGCACACCAAAAGGCGTTACGGCCGTGCGCAGGATGCCATCTCCAGTAAACCGGCCTTCCTCGAAGACAGCACCGCCATACTTGAAGTGCTCAAGAACAACTTCGCCATTAGGGTCAACCACTACCAATTTCTGTTCGTAGGGAGTGTCGTCGGTGTACATGGTTGCCAGCCCCATGGCCAGGTAGAAGCCTTCCCGGCGGGTGAGTTCCTGCGCCCGGGCAATGAGAGCAGCCTCATCCTCGGCGGGTACGGTGACACCAAATTCCGGCCATACTACAAGCTGTGCTCCAGCTTCAGCCTCGCGCGCTGTCTCCTCAAAGAAAATATCGGCGCGTTCGGCGCTCATCTGCCGGAAAGCGGGCCAATCTTCATTCATGGCCTTTACCCAATCAGGATGAGTGCCGCGGAAGTCTACCGGAACGATGCCAGCAACGCGCACTGTTTCGGTTGGTGCAGGAGCAAACCAAAGGCGTGCCTGCCCATAAAACAGCACCAGCAGCATGACGCCCCCAAAAACAAATATGGCCCGCTTCACATTAGGCAGCGCAAAATCATGAGCCCACAACCAGGCGACAGTGCTGCCAAACCAGCCCATCAAGAATGACAATCCCCACAACCCGGTGATTGAGGCCAGCTGCAGCAGGGGTAGGTTATCCAGAATGGCGTATGATTGCGTGCCATAACTACCTATTGGGTTGGTAAGGTTGTTGATAAATTCCATGCTCGTGTAGACAAGGGGGAACACCAGGGTGGCGCTAAAACCGGGCAACCGTGGCCCCAGCAGCCGGTCGGCCAGGGGGGCGAGGGGGGTGATGATGGCCGCGCCAATGGCGATAGTCATCGTCATTGGCCCCAGAAAATCGGGCAAAGCAATAATCGCCGTAATTAGGGCCGATAGCCCCAGCAGCACATAGCCTACCCAGGCTCGCCGCACCCCGTGCATAAAGCGAATTGTAAAAATAGAACTGATCCAGGCAGCTACAGGAATGACCCAGTTGCCAATGGAAATGGACACTATCCCCAGCGCAGTTGCCAGCAGCAGCCAGAGATATGTCCACCGGTCCTCAATTGGATATTGAAAATGTTTCTCGTTCATTAGATTTCCTCCTCAGGGGGGGCAAGCACAGACTTTGTCTGACCCCCGACAAAACAGTTTGGGACTTTGGGAACTGATGGGGTCGATCGCCTATGTGGGTCGGATTGGCAATCCGACTTACGCACATGTGCCATTCACCCCGCGAAATCCTAAAGAGCCAACAGTTTGAACCCTTGTATTTAGGATAAAAAAGGCAGCGAAGAATGTCGTCACCCACAGCGGGTGATTTGGGGGTGATTTAGCGGGTGAGGCTGATTTATTCGGTGGGGAGTAAATGGAGAGTGTGGGCGCGGGAAACGGCCGTTTTCCGATCATTCACGCCTAACTTTTCGTAGATATGCTTTAAGTGCGTTTTCACCGTGTTCACAGACAGCACCAGCGTTTGGGCGATTTCAGCGTTGGTGTGCCGCCTGGCCAAAAGCTGCACAATCTCTAACTCGCGCTCGCTAAGCGGCTCGACTAACTGGGCTGCGTCAGTTGGGGGTGGTCCTGGCAGCACAGGCGCGGGAGCAGCTACCGGGAAATGGGACAGCAATTGATTGACATAATCAATCTGCACCTTTTGCGCGACGGCCTGTTGCAGCAGCGTCACCAATGGTGTCCCCTTTTCGACAAAGGTGCGCACCAGCCCCATTGGCTGCGCCAGGGTTAGCGCCTCTTGCAAGAATGGCAACGCCTCATGGGCATCAGCAGCGGCCAATGCCTGCAGCAAACAAATCTCCACCACGCCCCACACCAGGCGTGCCGCCTGCGCCTGTTCGTACAGCGTTTCGAGCTTGTGTATGGCGGCATCGTTTTGGCCCTGGGCCAGGAGCAGGCGGGCCGGGGTCAGGTGCAGGCGGGGGAAGAAAGGTGAGCCGTCAGCCGGTTCAGTCACTTTACTCGCCCAATGAACGGCCGTCGCCAAATCATCTTGCGCCAAGGCAATTTGTACGTGAACGGCCGCATTGCAAGCCTGGGTAAAAGGCGGCATCTGGTGCTGCTCAGTCAGGGCGTGCATTCGGGCCAATGCCTGTGCCGTCCCCACAGTGTCGCCTTGTGCCTGCTTCAGCAGCGCCCAGCCGCGCAAAACACCACCCAAAAGCTCCACGTTACCGATTGCCTGGACCCACCTCTCCGCCTGCGCCAGATGCGTTGCGGCCGCATCCAAATCGTTCCATTCAAACAGAAAAGCGGCCAGAACACGGTGCGCCAAGGCCGAGGTGGGGCTATCGGCCCCGGAAGCCAGTGCTTGGTGCAACATGTCGGCCGCCTGCGCCAGCTTGCCTTGTGTCCCCTGCACAACTGCCAAAAAACCAACAGCCATATCTCTTGCATAATGATTGCGCGCCTGTTCGGCCGTAAAACGCGCTTCGGTCAATACCCGCTCGGCGTCCGCCACCTGGCCGGCATTCCAGTGAGCAATGCCCAGATTGACCATCAGCACAGCACGGTTGGAAACCTGCCCGGTCGGCAGCAGCGCCAGCGCCCGCTGCGATAAGGCAATGGTGCGGGGCACGTCGTACCTTGTTCGTGCCAGATATGCTTGGGCCAGCAGCACTTGAGCCAGAAACTCAGGGACCTGCTCTGCTTGTTGCGCCAATTTATCCAGATGTGGTTCTGCCGCATCTAATTGCCCGCCCAAGATGAGCGTCCACACGTATTGCATGGCCAGCGGTGGCTGTTGAGCAAGGAGGTCAGGAGGAAGCTGGGCCAGCCAGTGCAGCAGCGTTCTGGCCTCGCCTCGACGCAGCATACGTTCGCTCACGGCCAGCATGGCGTCTGCTGCCTGCGGCCACGCCCTGGCCGCTAAAAAATGAGGGATGGCTTCGTTGACGAACTCCTGGTTTTGAAACCATTGGGCGGCGCGACGGTGCAGCGGCGCTATGTCTGGATTCACAAGCTGCAAGCGATGCTGTAACAGTTCGGCAAACAGGTGATGGTAGCGAAACCACTCCTGATTCTCATCCAGGGGAATCAGAAACAAATTGGCGTGCAGCAGTTCTTGCAATACCTGGGCGCTATCGGTCCGCCCTGTGACCGCATCGCACAAGGCTGCATTGAAGCGAATGAGAAAGGAGGTGTGCAGCAAGAAGGTCTGAATATCGGCCGTTTGTTGGGCGATCACTTCCTCAATGAGATAGTCCAGCAGGTAGCGGCTGCTGCCGGTGAAGGAGCGAATGAAGGCAGCCGCATCCTCGCTTTGCTGCATAGACAGCGCTGCCAATTGCAGACCGGCAATCCAGCCTTCGGTACGCGATTCCAATGCAGCGACATCGGTAAAATCAAGCAGAAGTCCTTTGATATCACGGAGGAAAACGGCCGCTTCCTCCACTGTAAAGCGCAAATCAGCCAGCCTTATTTCTGCCATTTGTCGTCGGGCGCGCAAACGGGCCAACGGCAGCATGGGGTCTTCACGCGTAATGATGACCAGGTGAAAAGTTGAGGGTTGATTGTCCAACAAAAAAGTAATGGCGTCGTGAATGGCACGGTTAGTGATGAGGTGAAAATCATCAAGCACAAACACAATTGGTTGCGGTATAGGCGCACTGCTTAAATCTCGAATCAGACTGCCCATGAAGGCAGAGGGCGGCGGCTGTTCCGGAGCTTGCAGCATCCCCAGCACCATTTGCCCCCACGCCGGATTGATGGTTTGGAGTGCGGCCGTTAGATAGGCGAAAAAACGTGCTGGACTGTTATCTTGTTCATCAAGCGAGAGCCAGCACACCTTTACTTCCAACGATTGCTCAAGCCGCGTCACCCAATCTACGGTCAGCGTACTCTTACCAAATCCGGCTGGTGCCGAAATGAGGGATAGACGGCCAGAAAATGACTGCGCTTGGGCATCTAAGCCACGGTTGAGTTTATCTAAAAGACGATGACGGGGAACGATGGATTTCCGGATTGCAGGAATATTGAGCTTGGTTGGTAAAATTTCAAAAAGCATTTGACCGTCGCCCGGCTACCCACTCTTTGCTACCAGGATATGCTGCAAACAAATTTATCTTTTTACAGAAAGGAATTCGTTCAGTTTTAAAGCGATAATATGTTTGAATATTAACATCATGCTTATTCCAAAAGGGTCTCACGAGTGCTAATTGTAATGCGAATTAGAGACAAACATCATCAAAGCGTAACCTGCAAAGTGACGTGAACCCACTTTAGTGGGCGCGGAAATAACTCAGATTGTTTTGTCGAACAGCCGCAGCCAACCAATTTCTTGAATAATAAATCATTCCTTTCTACATATTGCCTGAAATAATGTTTCTCCTATAATTTTTTTATGGTTGGCAACCTGTTGCAAACGAAATTACATGAACCGCAGTTACGGCCGTTTCTGGTTTCTCGCTCCTGTCTGATCCAACAGCTCAATCAGGGCACCCAGCAAGGTTGCAAGCTCATCCTTGTTTCGGCACCGGCCGGTTTTGGGAAAACAACATTTGCTTCCCTTTGGCTACAAAAGCAGGCTGAGACATCGGTCGCTTGGTTATCCTTGGATGAACAAGATAATCATCTGTATCACTTTTGGATTTATGTAATTGCGGCGTTGCAAACGGCCGTTCCCCACATTGGCATCACTGCGCAAAGCACCCTACAATCCGATACTCAAACCGCTATTGAATCGGTGCTTATCTCCCTGCTCAATGATATTGCCAACCATGCTGACTCCATGCTACTGGTGCTGGATGATTTGCACAGCATCACTCAGCCCGTTATTTATGACAGCCTGGACTTTTTTCTGGACCATCAACCGCCAAATCTGCGGCTGCTCATCGCGACACGGGAAGACCCGCCGCTGCACCTATCGCGGCTGCGTGTACGGGGCCAGCTTTGCGAAATTCGAGCTGCCAATTTGCGTTTTTCGGCAGATGAAACGGCTATTTTCCTCAATGATCTCCTCAAGCTCAACTGCACCGATAGGGCCTTGGTAGCCCTTACCCGGCGCACTGAAGGTTGGGCTGCCGGGCTTCAGTTAGCCGCCCTGGCGCTGCAATCCCCCCGTGCAGGCACAGAATCGCCTGACTTCATCGCCGCTTTCAGCGGCAGCGACCGCTTCATTACCGATTACCTGATTGATGAGGTATTGTCACAGCAAGAAACGGCCGTTCAGCAATTCCTGCGACGCACATCAATTTTGAGCCGGTTCAACGCAGAGCTATGCGAAGCAGTGATGAAGGCTGGAGATTGGGACTCAGAGATAACACATGCTTCAAACCCCACTTTCCAATCTCGTTCCATCCTTGACTACTTGGAACGCGCCAACCTCTTTCTCGTGCCGCTGGACAATGAACGGCGTTGGTACCGTTACCACCATCTCTTCGCTGAATTTTTGCGACAACGGCTGAGGGAAATCGAAGCCGACATCGACCCGCAGCTTAATCGGAATGCCGCCCAGTGGCTAGCCACAAACGGGCGTCCGCAGGAAGCTGTTCACTACGCGCTGGCCGCCGATGATGACTGGTTTGCAGCCAAGATGATTGAAAAAGCTGCCCCGCAGATTTTGCGGGCAGCAGATGCGGCCATCGTGCAAAAGTGGATCGAACAACTACCCGATGCGATTTTAGCAAAACGGCCGTTTCTCAACATTTACTACGCCTGGGCATTGACCGTGACGGGAGCTGCCGGAAATGTTGACGATTATCTGGAAACGGCCGTTTCCCTCAGCCAACAAGCCGCGCCCGTCGACCGCCAACTCATCACCGGCATGGTCGCCGCGCACCGGGCCTATGCTGCCATGTTTGCCGGGTCGCACGAAGCCGCCGGACAACTGGCGCAGCAGGCTTTGACGGCGCTGCCCGATACCCACCTGGCGCTGCGGGCGCGCACAGCCGCCGTGCTGGGCAACAGCCACAACTACGCCGGACAGCTGGATGCAGCCATTCATGCTTATCGCGACGCTATTGGCTGGTGCGAAGCGATTGGTGATGTCTCCAACGCCACGTTTACGCTGTGCAGCCTGGCCGAGATTTATTTTGACCGGATGCAGCTTTCGCTCACGGCACAAACCTATCAGGAAGTGTTTGATTTTGCCCAACGCCACACCGGCAGTACCGACAACCCGTTCACCGGCTTTGCCCATTTTGCCGTCGGCCGCGTGGCCCGTGAACAGAATGAATTGGATACCGCCCTGGCTCAGATGAAACACGGCGTAGCCCTTTGCCGCGAATGGCGGCAGGCGTACAGCCTGGTCATCGGGTTGATGGACCTGGGCATTTTGTATACGATGCGCGGCGAATGGACGCAGGCGCGGCAGATGTTGCAGGAAGCACGGCCGTTGGCTCAGACTGCCTCGCCGGAATGGGGCGGCGGCATGGTGGATGCGCTGCTGGCCCGGCTGGCCCTGGCTCAGGGCGACGTGGATGCAGCGGCGCAGTGGGCGGCCGGCTGCGGTTTTGCCCCCGATGATGCGCCATCCTATGAACTGACCCTCGTCAACTTCACCCTGGCGCGGACGCTCATTGCCCAAAACCATT
>JBNKLQ010000164.1:0-13816 GCA_050292445.1 Promineifilaceae bacterium (SeqCode)
AAGGATATGCCAAAGTGGTGGCGAATATTGCCTTCATTCCTCAAGGCGCTGGAATTGTCTGTGTCACAACAGAGACACGAGTTTACTGTCCAGATGACACAAGCCGACGTAAATTTCGTCTGTACTGGTTACTCATTGGACCATTCAGCGGTATCATCCGTAAGGAGTGGCTTCGTTTAATCAAGCAACAAGCAGAGATACCTCTAAGTTCTACATCAGAAGAACGGTACGAATCTTACACTACAACAAAGTAATCCAGTAAGAACGCCACCTAACACAGCGTGCACCCGACAGGTGGGATTCGCCCCGTCAAAAGGAGTTGATTCTGTGCCCGAACAAATTCCGTCAAATCAGTTTCACCCTGCCCCACCCACCTGCGGGTAACGCAAGCCGTTAGCCCATGGAGGACAAGATTGTTATGGCGCAAGCGCTTGAAATACGAAACATGACACGCGCAGAAGTTGATGAGCTGGTGGCCTGGGCGGCCCGCGAGGGGTGGAACCCTGGCCTGCATGATGCCGACCTGTTTTGGGCAACCGACCCAGAGGCGTTCGTTGCCGCAGAGCTTGAAGGCGAGCTGATTGGCGGTGGGGCTATCACGTCCTACAACGGCGAATTTGGCTTTATGGGCTTCTTCATTGTCCGCCCCGAATACCGAGGGCGAGGTTTTGGCAACACCCTGTGGCACGTTCGCCGCCAGCGCCTCCTTGACCGCCTACGTCCGGGGGCGAGCATCGGCATGGATGGTGTCTTTGTCATGCAAAACTACTATGTCAAGGGTGGTTTTGTCTTCTCTCATCGCAACATGCGTTTTCGCACCGAGATCACCGAGCGTCCAACGGCCGCATGGGATGACGACAAAAATGTCGTCCCGTTAGCTGAAGTCCCATTCGATCAGCTTCTAGAGTACGACCGCACCTGCTTCCCCGCCCTACGCTCCAATTTCCTAAAAGGGTGGATAACACAACCCGATGCGCTGGCTGTTGGCTATCTGCGCGATGGGCAGTTGAACGGCTATGGCGTGGTGAGACGGTGCGGCGAAGGCTGTAAAATCGGCCCCTTGTTCGCCAATGAGACGCAGGTGGCTGAGGCCCTTTACACGCACCTGGCAGGGTTCGCCAAGGGCGGCCCACTGTTCCTCGATGCCCCGGAGAACAATCCCGCCGCGATGGAATTTGTGGCGCAACGCGGGATGGTTGAAGTCTTCGGCTGCGCCCGGATGTATCTGGGGCCTTTTCCCGATCTGGCACACGGCCGTATCTTCGGCGTGACGACCTTCGAGCTAGGCTGATGCCTGAGCAGCGAAACCTTGTCGGTTATGGTGGCCACCCACCCCATCCGCATTGGCCCGGCGAGGCACGGGTAGCGGTTCAGTTTGTGCTCAATATCGAAGAGGGCGCGGAGCGAACTATCCTCAATGGGGATGACCAATCAGAAAACTACCTGCACGAGCTGCCAGGGCGCCCGCCACGCATGGGAGAGCGCGATCTCAGCGTGGAAAGCATGTACGAATATGGCTCGCGTGCCGGTGTGTGGCGCATCCTGGAGCTATTCAAGGCGCGTGACCTGCCCCTTACCGCCTTCGCGGTGGGCCAGGCATTGGAACGCAACCCCGAAATCGGCCGTGCGCTCAGCGCCGTTGGACACGAAATTGCCGGACATGGCTATCGCTGGATAGATTATCGCAATATGCCCGAAGAGGAAGAAAGGCACCATATCCACCTCACGATTAAAGCCATCGAGCAAATCTGCGGTCAACGCCCCGTCGGTTGGTACACGGGGCGGGTCAGCCAAAATACGCGCCGTCTCTTGCGTGAAGAGGGCGGCTTTCTCTACACTTCTGACGCCTACAACGATGACCTGCCCCATTGGCTCCCAAGTTCGCCACCACAGTTGGTGATTCCCTACACGTTGGTCAACAATGACTTCCGCTATCTGCTGCCCACCGGGTTTTCTTCAGGGGAAGATTTCTTCCATCTGCTGAAGGATACTTTTAATTTGCTGTGGCAAGAGGGGGCACAGCAGCCAAAAATGATGAGTGTGGGTTTACACGGCCGTATCAGTGGACATCCAGCGCGGGCAATGACGTTAGCCCGTTTTCTGGATTACGTGCAAGGCCATGACGCGGTATGGATCTGTCGGCGAGAAGAGATTGCCAGACACTGGATGAGCGAACACCCTGCTTAGGAACGACTCAAGATGAAATTATTACTAACTGGATTTGAACCATTTGGGCAAAGCGGCATTAATCCATCTGAGCAGGTGGTGCAGGTGGTGGCTGGTCGAGAGTTTGAAGGGTTTGGGGTGAAAACGGCCGTTCTCCCCGTACACCGCTTTGATGGCCCACAAAAATTACTGGCGCTGGTCCAGCAAACCCGGCCCGATGCGGTGGTTTGTCTGGGAGAAGCTGGCGGACGAACGGCCGTCTCCATTGAACGCGTTGCCGTGAACCTGCTTGATTTTCGCATTGCCGACAATGACGGGCTGGTGGTGCAGGATGAACCGATTGTGGCCGATGGACCAGCAGCTTACTTCACCACCCTGCCGGTGCGTGCCTTGCAGCAGGCCGTGACGGCTGCTGGCGTTCCGGCGGAGCTATCGCTGAGCGCCGGAGCCTTTTTGTGCAACCAGGTGACGTATGAACTGCTCCACTTTTTAGCCCAGCAGAAGCTGGCCATTCCGGCAGGTTTTGTCCACCTGCCGCTGCTACCGGTGCAGGCTGCCAACCAAACCCCACTGCGCCCCAGTATGGCGCTAGATGTGATGGTTACGGCCGTTGCAACCATCCTCCACACGCTTCGGGCCCATCTCCAAAAATCCTAATCTGATCCTGACCCTGAGCTTTTCAGAAGAAATGCAAATGGGACGCGGATGAACGCCGATGACGCAGATAAAAAAATCAGCGTTTATCTGCGTCCTATTCCATTTAGAAATTGAACCAACAAAACCTGGCCAAATGGCCGATGTGCCTGGCAGCAATCTCTGCTTTAATTCAATCAAGCCTATCTTCCCAAACTGTTGACAGTCGCTCGAACCATTGGCGACTGTCAACTTTTATCTGCGAAGGAATAATCTCATGGAACTATTTTTAGCAACAAAAAATGGCGTTTTGCGGGCGCATAACTCAGATGGATCGTGGCAGACGGAAAAGCGCGGGCTGGACGGCCGTATCGTCACCAGCATCATTGCCCGCGAGGGGGTGATTTTGGCGGGCACTACCGACGGCATCTACCGTTCCGACGACTGCGGTGAGACCTGGTATGAGCAAAGCTACGGCCTCAGTGAACGGCACGTCCGCTGGCTAGGATTCCATCCCGACATTTCAGACTGTGAATTTGCCGGAACGGAACCAGCGGCCCTATTTGTTTCTCATGATGGCGGGGAAAACTGGGAGGAACGGCCAGAAGTCGCTGAACTGCGCGATCAATTTGGCTGGTGGCTACCATACTCGCCAGAAGCGGGCTGCGTGCGGGGATTTGCTTCTCATGGTCAGCACCTTTTTGCGGCCGTGGAAGTGGGCGGCCTGCTCTGTTCTGACGATGGCGGTGACTCCTGGCAGTTGGCTGACGGCAGCGACGGCCGTCCCCAATTTGGCCAGCCCGCCGTCAACCTGATTCACCCCGACGTGCATTCGATTGAAGTGCATCCCAGCAGCCACAATTTGCTTTACGCGCCAACCGGCGGCGGTTTTTACCGCTCGCACAACGGCGGCGTCAGCTGGCAGGGTGTTTATCTCAATTGTTACGTTCGGGCGGTTTGGGTCAATCCAGAGAACAGTGAAGATATGGTGCTGGGACCAGCGGAAAATGCTTCTGGTAAGAACGGCCGTATCGAACACAGCATAGACGGCGGGCAAACCTGGCAGCGGCTCACCGAACCGCAACAGCGCAACATGGTGGAACGATTTGTGCCCGTCGGCGAAAACCTCTTCGCCGTTATGTCAAACGGAGAACTGTGGCACACGCTACTGCCAGCACAAAACTGGAACACCATTTTGCCTAAAGAGGCCAAAATCAACGCTGCCTGCCAGATGGGGTAGCCTGGCTAAGGATGTTTTCAACGCATATCCAGAACGCAGTAAGAAACTGGATCTACTCAATGTGCTCCAAAAGTGCTTGCGGGATCAAAACCGTGTCAATGACATGGATAATCCCGTTAGTGGCATCCATGTCGCCCTCGATGATAGTGGCACCGCCAATGGTGACGCCCGTTTCCGTCTGCGTGACGGTTAATTCTTCAAAGCCAAAACCAAAACCTGACCCTGCAACGGCCATGTCTGTTTGAATGGTTCCATTTTCCACCATGTCAGCCACCGTCAGGTCCACACCTTGTGGCCAGCCATCCGGCGAAAGCAAGTGGAAGGAGGCCAAAAATCCATAATCCTCGGGGTTATTTTCCAGCCAATTTTTGACGTTGGCAGGCATGTTGGCAAACGCTTCATCCGTAGGGACCAGGATAGCATCAAAAACATTTCTAAACCGCAAGTCTGTCATCCGTTGAGTCCCTTCCAAAATAGAGGTAAAGGTAGTGAAACGGCCGTCTGCCTGAAGCACACCCCACACACTTTTTTCCGGCCCGGTTTCTGGCGGCAACAGCAGCGAATCAATCACATAAAGCACGCCGTTGCTGGCTGAAACCGGCTCCCCTGCTACCCATGCATAGTCCACTATTAGTTTTCCCCTTGCTTCTACCACAGGCAATTGGTTCCCATTCATTGCCACAACAGAACCAGCTGCGAGCAGCTCTGGCTTCAGGTAGGCTCCTTCTGCCAGATGATTGTCCAATACCGGACCCAGCACGGACGGGTCCATCTGGCTCACTATCAACCCAGACTGGGAAAAAGCAACGTTTGAAGCGGCAAAAACAGTAAATGGGCCACCGCTTTGCAGTTCGTCGGCCAAGCCAACGTTACTCACGCCATTAAAAAAGAAAATCAAATTGGGGTCTTCCGACAGCAGTTCCAGCAAAGTGGGCAAGTTTGCGTTGTTCTGCGCCGCCGCGCCGTTTTCACTACTGGCATCATTTGCCCCGCCTGTGCTGCCATTTTCCGTACTGCTCCCATCTGAATTTGTGGGAAGAGGGGCCAGAATATCATTGCTGGCAGCCGATTCAGGACTACCACAGGCCGCCAAAGTAGTCAGCAACATCAGCAAAAAAACAGTAAATAGGAATTTTTTCATGGTGTGAGTCTTCTCCTAAAAGTGGGTCAATTTTGCAAAATTAACCCACAACGTTAACTTAATTAGACGGCTAACCCTAGGCTATTTTGATTATTGTGGCAATAATTTACCAATCGCTCGCCTGGAAAACGGCCGTTAACATCGCCCGCCTCTCTTCAACCGTCATTTCACGGGGGCAGCAATAATTTTCAATTAAGCCAGTCCATAAATCAACGCTGAGCAAACGGCCGTCATAAAAAACATAGGTATCCACAAACGTCTGGCGCGTGCCCAGCTGGTCCATCTGGTCAAAAAAGAGGTTGCCTAGCCCATAATGCACAAACGCGCCATCGATAAAAGCAAAGCCTTGGGCATGATGTCCCTGACTACCAGAAACGGCCGTAGCCCCCGCCTGCACCAGTTCAGCAAAATCGACCTGTTGCTGCGCCGTCGCCGCGTAATGGTAAAACTCATTGTATTGCAGCGTGGCAATCACCAGATAACCTTCGGCAGCAAGCTCATCAATTTGGGCTGCAAAGCTGGCGTCGCAAGGGCGCGAACCGGGTTTGTTTGCTCCGGCCCAGGCATATGCCGGACCCACCGGATTGCAGCCCACAAAGGCAATACGATTGCCGTTGTGTTCAAAAATGGCAGGCTGTCGGGCGGCCTCGGCATCGACTCCCCCGCCAAACACCGCCATCCCAGCCTCTTCATACAACTCCAGCGAGTGCAGCAGAGCATCGGTGCCCCAATCATTGATGTGGTTGCCGGTTAGCTCCACCACGTCGATCCCCAGCGAGGTAAGCAACTCAAAGTAGCTTTCACGGGAGCAAAAGGTGGTGCCGCCAATCGGATTCGGATAAGGGCAGTCGGGTGTGAAGGATACCTCGTTGCTCACATGGGCGATGTCGGCCGTTTGCAGCACCGGCCCCACCGCCTGCCCTGGCGTGAGGATGCCACCAATCTCCATCTGGTATGCCGTGGCCCGCGTCAGCGCCGTGACGCCGCTCATCGCCACGCGAGTCAGTTTGCTGGCATCCCAGTTGCTGGTAGAACCCTCCCAGACGGCCAGGAATTGGTTAACGGCCGTTTCCTTTCCCACAACATTCACCGCCACCGTCAACGGATAAGCTGCCGGGTCAAAATCGGCTGCCAGCGGCGACACACCATCCAGCCGCAGCAGCTTGAGATCGGGCCGCAGTTTGTGGAAGGGGAGGATGATGAGAGACGGCCGTTCTGCCCAGGCTTGTTCGCTCATTTCCGCGCCATCAGACAAAAAAGTGATGCTGGGATCGGGTTCACCCAAAACTGTCGCGTCCCAGCCCGCCAGCTCCGCCGAGGCAAACAAAGATTCTCCACTTTGCCAGCTCGTTTGCAGTGCTGCCAGCGTGACCTCATCTTCCACCGTGGCAAAGGGTGCCGCTACCACATACACCCACTCAGACAAGGGGACGCCTTCCCCCAGCGTCAGCATCACATCGGCGGCAAAGACATCATCTACCCAGACATATGGGTTGGGCAAAGATTGGGCCAAAGTGACCAGATCGAGCGGGACGCCTGCCTCTGCAGAAATGGTGAGAGGAGTAACGGCCGTTGCCTCAGCAGTTTCTGGTAGAGCAGGCAGTTCAGTCGCCATCTGGGCAACTGGTTCGCCAAAGGCAGGTGTTGGCGGCAGATCACCAGCGGGAGAAGGCAACAGTTGCGGTGTGGGCGGTGGGGAAGGTAAGATGTTGGGAGAAACGGCCGTGGGCAGCGGCATTTGCGCCACGTTGCCGCACGCCGTTAGCCAGAACAAGGCAAACAGATATAATCTTCCCCAAGAACGTTGTCCGTTTACCCAAACCCTAATAAAAAAATTCATCTTATGACCGAAATCGACCTGAAAAATCCAAGCCTTTATATTAACCGAGAACTCAGCAATATCGAATTTAATCGACGCGTGCTCGAAGAATGCGATAATCCGGAACATCCGCTGCTGGAGCGTGTCAAATTTTTGGCCATTTTCAGCGGCAACATGGATGAATTTTTCATGGTGCGCGTTTCTGGTTTGAAGCAGCATGTGCTGTTGGGCATCACAGATCGGCCAGCCGACGGGCTAACACCGCGTGAACAACTGGTGGCCATTCATCGCGTCGGCACCCAGCTTTTTGCCCAGGCCACTAACAGTTGGCTTAAAACACTGCAACCGTCCCTGGCCGAGGTGGGCATTCACACGCTGAACCACAGCGAGTTAAAATCACGTCAGAAAAAGAAGCTGGCTGCCTATTTTGAACGAGACATTTTTCCGGTACTCACGCCGCTGGTTTTTGATCCCACCCATCCCTTCCCCCACATCTCCAACCTCAGCCTGAATCTGGCCGTGGAAGTGCGCGATCCCGAAACAGACGAGATTCATTTTGCCCGGGTCAAAGTACCCGCCACCTTGCCCCGGCTGGTGCCGCTCAATCCGCTAGACCCGGATGAGCTACTGCCACCCGCCACGCAAAAGTTTATCTGGCTGGAACAGGTAATTGCTGCCAATCTAGATCGCCTGTTTCCGGGCATGGACGTGCGTGCCGCTTACCCCTTCCGCGTGACTCGCAACACCGACATGGAAATTCAGGAAGAAGAAGCAGATGATTTGCTGCTGACGATGGAAGAAAATCTGCGGCAGCGCCATTTTGGCCGGGTGGTGCGTTTAGAAATTGATGAAGAGACGCCTGACATCATCCGCGACATTTTGATTAGCAATCTGAAGGTGAGCACGACGGATGTGTACCCCACCAACGGGCCATTAGGGCTGAGCAGCCTGTGGGAACTGCACAAGTTGGAACGTCCAGAACTGAAGGATGAAGGGTTCCAACCAATGGTGCCTTATGTCTTGCGCACAGGGGACTCAATCTTTAACGTGTTGCAGCGAAACAATGTGCTGCTGCATACGCCATATGACAGCTTCCTGCCCGTGGTCGATTTTGTGGAGGCGGCAGCGGAGGATCCCAATGTGCTGGCCATCAAGCAATCGCTTTACCGGCTAGGCCCTAATCCCCCCATTGTGCATGCGTTGATGAAAGCACGCGAAAATGGCAAGCAGGTGGCGGTTTTAGTGGAGCTAAAAGCCCGGTTTGATGAAGAGTCTAATATTGAGTGGGCCCGCGCCCTAGAAAAGGCGGGCGTGCATGTGGCGTATGGCGTCATTGGCTTGAAGACGCACTGCAAGCTGTGCCTGGTGGTGCGTCGCGAGCGAGATGGCATTCGGCGCTATGTGCACATGGCCACGGGCAACTACAACACCATCACCGCTCGCCTGTACACAGACCTGGGTATGATCACCAGCGATGAGGAGATGGGGGCCGATGCCTCTGAGGTATTTAACTATCTAACGGGCTATTCTAAGCAGGTGGATTATCGCAAGTTTTGGGTGGCCCCGGTGAATTTACGAGAAAATTTACTGCGCCTAATTGAACAAGAGACGGCATACGGCCGTAAAGGGCGCATCATTATCAAGGCCAACTCTTTGGTCGATCCCGGCATCATCCGAGCCTTGTATCGGGCGTCGCAGGCAGGGGTACAAATTGACCTGATCATTCGTAGCTTTTGCTGCTTGCGACCTGAGGTCAAAGGGGTCAGCGACAATATTCGGGTAACGAGCGTCGTAGGGCGCTTTTTGGAACACAGCCGCATTTACTATTTCCACAACAAGGGTAACCCGGACATTCATGTCGGCAGTGCTGATCCCATGCCACGCAACATTTATCGGCGGGTTGAGGTGCTGTTCCCTGTTGAGGAAGAGTCGGATCGACAGCAAATCATATCTATCCTGGCGATTTATCTGCACGACACGGCCAAAGCCCACCGCCTGCGCTCAGACGGCCGTTACGAACCCGTTATCAACACTTTGCCAGAAGGAGAGGAGCCGTTTAACAGCCAGCTTTGGCTGCTGTACGGCCGTCATTCAGATGAAGAGCTACCCTTTGACCCAACAGTGCTGCCGCCTATCTGTGATGAAAAACCAGAGAAGCACAAGAAAGCGGCTGATTAATCGCAGCGGGATGGAGCGATTTTCATGAAGTTGCCCCTAGCAATACCGCCAAGAACCAAACCATAAAGTCATATTTCATTAGCTGGCTTAGCTTTTCAAGTTGAGGCCCAGTGCGTTCGCGGGTGACGCGTAGCAGCACGTAAAGCAGAACGGGGTACACACCTAACGTCACAATCAGCGCATACACCGGCCGGTACACGTTCAGCATGTACGGAATCATCATCACTACCAGTGTGGCCGCCCCCAAAATGTAGAACACAATTCGGGCCGCACGGCGTCCCCACACGGTGGCTACTGTGCGGCAGCGCTGCCGTAAATCCCCTTCATAATCCGCCAGGGTCTTGAGCACTTCACGCCCCATAATGGCTGAGGCAATGATTGCTGCCAGCCAAAGACTTGGGCGGGGATTGCCCGCCGCAATGCCGCCAAAAATCGCGCTCATGGCGGAAATAGTGGCGACAATGGCGTTGCCCATCAGTACGGTGCTTTTGAGCCGCCAGGAGTAGAGATAAAGCATAGTGGCCGAAGCCAGCGCGATAACAAAGGCAGTGAGGTTTATGAAAGCAGCTAGAAAAATGGAGATAGTCGTCATCACCAGGGAAAAAATGAGGACAGAACGGGGGGAAACTTGACCAGAGGGTAACGGCCGTTTCGGTTGGTTAATCTTATCAATTTCAATATCCTGGTAATCGTTCCAGGCATTGGCAGCGGCGGTGATAAACCAGGTGGCCAGGATAGCCAGCACCACTTTGATCCAGGCACCGGTACCCGCCACGTATCCGCCTAATAACACCGCTAAACCACCCGTCAGGGTTGTGAGCGGCCGACTAATTTTGTACAGTCCTTTCAACTCCTTCAACATATTCTGCCTCCATGTATGTTGAATCAATTTAGCAAATCACAGATAGTATTGTCAAAAAGCCCGCCCGGCTGTGATTTGCTTAAGTAAAAGCGGAAGTTACACTTAATACCTATCCGAATATTTGCCACAGAGTCGGCAGAGATTTATGAAATTTAGCTTCCGTTCTCTTTTTCCTCATTTTCCTCCGTGGCTTTTTAGATAGATTTTTAATTGAATACAGTGTTCTGCTTTTACAAAACCCTGATCAACCAAAAAAGATGCAGTGGAATCATGATTACCAGTTTAAGCAATGACAAAGTAAAGCACGTGCGCCGGTTACAATCGGAGCGCCGTTTCCGCAATCGTGAGAAGCAATTTGTGGTGGAAGGGAGTCGTTGGCTCACAGAGTTAGTGGCCATGTCGCGCCCCACAGCGATGTTGTTTTATACAAAACGGTGGTTGGAAACGGCCGTTCATGCCCAAATTCTACAACAACTCACTACCCTGGGACAATCCGCCCCCGTGCTGGTGAGTGAAGAAGTGATGCTATCCATGAGCGACACCGCCACGCCCGCTGGGGTTTTGGCTGTGCTGCCTATGCAGCCACGCCCACTGCCAGCCCAGCCTTCGCTACTGCTCATTTTAGATGAAATTAACACGCCAGGAAATCTGGGCACTATGCTGCGCACTGCAGGCGCTGCGGGGGCCGACGGGGTGCTGCTGGGGCCAGGCTGTGTCGATGTGTACAATCCCAAAGTGGTGCGGGGCAGCATGGGGGCCCATCTGCGGCTGCCCATCCACAGCCAGACCTGGCCAGAAATTACAGCAACGGTACAGGGGATGCAGGTGTGGGTGGCGACCATTGAAGCTAAGCGGGCATATACGGCCGTTAACTGGCACCCCCCCTCCGCGCTTATCATTGGGAGCGAGGCAGCAGGAGCCGGTGAAGCGGCCCGCAACCTGGCCAATGGCGGCATCACCATTCCCATGCACGCCGCGACAGAGTCGCTGAATGCAGCTATGGCGGCAGGCATTATCCTTTTCGAGGCCGCCCGGCAGCGCCACGACGGAAGCCTAAAATAGATTTTGGCTCTTTAGGATTTCGCGGGGCGAATGGCTCATGTGCGTAAGTCGGATTGGCAATCCGACCCACATAGGCGATTGGCCCCATCAGTTCCCAAAAACCCTAGATTTTTTTAATTGGCGGGGGCTATTATTTTGACTTTTACGGAGAAATCTGGATGCAAAATGCATCCGCCTCTTCCTCATTCTCAGCTGCCTGGTAAATAAAGATGCGGCGACATTCTTTGCAGCAGCCCTCATAGTGGACGTGCGTAATATCTAGCCGAACACCATACGATTTATGGACCAGTTCAGGCATTTGCAAATTCCATTCCAGGTCTAACCAGTCAGATTCCCTTTGGCGAACGGCCGTAGCCAACGCCTCTTTCCCAAAAATGACACGGTACCCGGCCCAAAAATAACTACAACGCCCGCAAGCAGCAAAATGATCTGTCACTTGCTGCAAGGTCATCTGGTTTTTGCGGGAGTCAGGCGAAGCCTGCCGCTTCTTTTTGCGTTTATCGTGCAGTCGCCTGAGTGGCTTTTGGGGGGGCGGAGGTGCTTGTTCCTCAGGCTGTGCCACCTCGGCCACGGGGTCTGGGGCGGCGGCTTGCGCTTCTTCCGGTTCTTGCTTGTCTGATTCAGCAGACGTATCCATGAAATTTATCCGTATTGATCTGTGAAAATCTGTATCCCATTGATTTTAGGTGGCTGATTCTAGCGGTGACTAAGGACATCTGTCAAATTGGGCTACAATAGAATCTCTATGGATATTCGTTCAGTAACGCTATTTTGTGATCCTGATTTTCCGGTAGCGCGGATGGCTGATTTTTTTTCGGCCGTTCCCGCCGCCTTCTCCTACCCCTTGCAAACCACCCGCCTGGCCCTGCCACCCTTCCCAGAATGGTGGCCAGACGAGGTACATGGTGAGGCACAGATTCAGCAGCACGCCCAGCAGTTGGCCCAACAATGGCAAGAAGCCAGGGCCAGTTACATTAGCCTGGGACCAGTACAGCTGCATCACGAGAGCCGCTGGATAGATAAAATACCAGCGCTGCTGGCCCCCACCGACGCCCTCTTTGCCACCGTTGAAATTGCCAACATACAGGGGCAAATCGACACAGCTCGCTGCCAGCAGGCAGCACAGCTCATCAAAACGGTTAGCCAGATTTTGCCTAATGGATTTGGCAATTTATATCTCACTGCCCTGGCCAACTGTCCGCCGGGATCGCCATTTTTTCCGGTAGCTTACCATCAGGGTGGCCCGGCTCACTTTGCCATCGCTGTGGAATCGGCCGACATTGCCCTGCAAGCGATTCAGGCGGCCACCTCTCTGGCAGAAGCGCGGCAAAATTTGGTAGATGCCATCGAAACGGCCGCTTTCCGCCTCAGCCTTAGCGCCCAAAAATTAGCTGATGAATACCAGATTCCGTTTAGCGGCATCGACTTTTCTCTGGCTCCCTTCCCCACCGATGACAAAAGTTTAGGCGGGGCACTGGAAGCATTGGGGCTGCCTCATTTGGGCAGTGCAGGCAGCTTGTTTGCTGCCGGATTTGTCACCGAGGCGATTGGCCGCGCCAACTTCCCTGGCTGTGGCTTTTCTGGGCTGATGCTGCCCGTGCTGGAAGATTCGGTGCTGGCCCGCCGTGCCGCCGAGGGCGTGCTGATCGTGCAAGATTTGCTCAGCTACAGCGCGGTGTGCGGCGTGGGACTGGATACGATTCCTTTGCCAGGGGATGTCAGCGAAGGAGCACTTACGGCCGTTCTTCTCGATGTTGCTATGCTGGCCAGTCGCCTCAACAAACCGCTCACCGCCCGCCTCATGCCCCTGCCTGGCCTGGCTGCGGGTGATCCCGTCAGCTTCGATTTCCCCTACTTCGCCGACAGCCGGGTGATGAACATCGCGGGGGGTGACTTGGACAATTTGCTGGTACAGGGGACACAACTATCAATCAATCCGATTCAGTGAAAAGTAATAAGTGAAAAGTGATGAGCAATCAGTCTCCAATCTCCAATCTCCAATCTCCCACCCGTTACATCAAAAAACTTTTGGCCGATTGGCAAACGGCCGTAACCAACACCCACCACATGCAGCCGCCCCCCTACAACGGGCCAGATGTGTCCATCCCGATGTTCACCGAAAAAACCAGCGAAGTGATCCCTGGCAGCAGCTTTGTGGCCCGCCTGCGCACCGGCAGCGATGGGCATCCTTGGATTGGCAAAGCAATTGAGTTAGGCGCTACCTTCATCCTGGCCGAGAAATCGGCTGAAGAGCTAGGGTTGGTGCTGCCAAAAAATGTAGTCTACTGGCAGGTGCCAGACACGGCCGAAACGCTGGCCTGGCTTTCGGCAGCGTGGTACGGTTTCCCCAGCCGCCAACTCATCATGATTGGCGTGACGGGGACCAACGGCAAAACCAGCACCGTAGACCTGATTCGCGGCATTCTTGCGGCGGCGGACATCCGTATGGGGATGCTGAGCACGCTCAAAGCAATCATTGGCGATTATCAGGAGCCGCTGGAGCTGCATGTGAGCACGCCAGAAGCGCCAGTGGTGCAGCGCTATTTACGCAAAATGGTAGATGCGGGCCTGACCCATTGCATTCTGGAAACGACGTCTCACGGATTGGCCCAGCACCGCGTGACTGGCGTGGAGTACGACATCGCCGTCATTACCAATATCACCCACGAGCATTTGGATTATCACGGCAGTTTTGAGGATTATGCTCAAGCTAAG
>JBNKLQ010000165.1:0-13783 GCA_050292445.1 Promineifilaceae bacterium (SeqCode)
GATAGACACTGAAAGAACCGTGGTGATCGACGAAATTTTTATCGAATTCCAAATCCAGGTACCAAAAGGCGTCTCCGGTGTATTAAACAAGGTACGGTAATTGTCCAGGCCAATATTTTTGGGAATCAGGCTGGCCGTTGCCAGGGTGTTGGATGGGTTAAGTGATGTTGATAAGATCCACAACACCGGGAAAATGGCAAAAGCAATCAATATGAGCGCGACCAGCCAGCGCATTGTATAAGAGAGATATCTGCGTTGTTTGAATGTTAAATTAGACACCTTCACCAACCTCCTCCCACATCTTGGTATAGCGGAATTGAAACAGTGTGATAATCGCCACAATGGCGAAAATGACAATGGTAATCGCTGCCCCCAAACCATATTCTTTACCACGTCCAGCGGCAAAGGCCAAGTTGTAGACGTAGCTAATCAAAATATCTGTATGCCCCGCCCTGGTGAGCGATCCCGCAATCGGCGGCCCTCCTTCGATGAAGAGAAAGATGATGTTGAAGTTGTTGAAGTTAAAGGTAAAAGAGGCCACCAGCAGGGGGCCTACAGCCACGAGCAGAAGAGGGAGGGTGATTTTGAAAAAGCTCTGGAAGGCATTGGCCCCATCCACTTTGGCAGCTTCATACAAATCTGAGGGAATGGCTTGTAGGGCACCACTGCAAATCAAAAAGAAGTAGGGATACCCCAGCCATAAATTTACAATGAGAATGGCTAGCTTTGCCAAGGTGGGATCAACTGTCCATTGAGGCGCAATATTGAAGAGTTCCGTCAATGTGCGATTGATCACCCCCACTTCATTGTTAAACATCCCTTTCCAGATGAGGATGGTGATTAGGCTGGGAATAGTGTAGGGGATGAGTAAAAATGATTGGATGATTTTTCGCCCAGGAATGGTGCGGTCATTAAAGATGTAGGCAATGCCCAAACCAAGCGCAAAAGTAGAAAAAACGCTGAGAAAGGCAAAGGCAAAGTTCCAAATGATGATCCGCGTGAGGGGGCCTCTGAGAGCCGAACTTTGAAAGAAGCGGGTAAAGTTGCCTACGCCCACATTGGCGCGGTAGCCTGAGGTGAGTTCCGCGCCATTTCGTGCTGTCCAACGGCCGTCTACCGGAAGATATTCCGTACCCGTTTCCAGGTCAATCAGCGCATCTTTCACTTCATCATATTCAAACTTTGGCTGTAGCTGGGCCGCTTCACTGGCAGAGCGAATCTTCACGCCATCGGTTTCAGTGCCAAACAGAATTTCTGGAATATTTTTATCAGCCGCTATGCGTATGGCATTGAGGCGTGAATAGCCCGCAATCTCATTAGGAATACCGCTTTCGTCAAAATCAGAAGCGTCTGTTGCCTCACTGGCTGGTATCAGGGGAACATCTGGGAACGCAAGAAAGCTTTCACCCGCAGCATTTTGCAGCCAAAGGGCATAGTCGCCATCTTCGTTAACGTAACCCGTCCACGAATAGCTGGTGCCACCTTCAGGCAAGTAGCGCTCCTTCATGATTTGCTCAATGGATTGGGGCTTGGTGAGCAGATGGCCATCACCGTAATTGGTAAAGGCCACAAATACGGTGAGTATGATCGGCCAGATGGCAAACATGGCCATCATCACCAGGCCAAGCAGCATCCAGCGCAGGGGGTACATATCCCGCACGAGGATAATGTAATTGATGCCAGCTGCAATGAGCGTGATGACAATGCCGAGGGAAGCAAAGCCTTCGCCAAAGGCGCGCACAGCAAACCAGATAGCAAAAGCATCAATGGCTAAAAGCAAAACGAGTCGTAAGACAACAGTCAATAGGGTTGCACTCTGCCCGGTCGGTTGTGGCTGTGGCTTGTTGAGCGCTTGAACTGCCATAAGGCAAACCTCCTTCCTAATCCTGCGGGGAATCCTTCTCTTCCTAAGATTCTGTTTTGGGGTAACTGTAAGAGCGTGCGTGTGCTTGAAGTAAAAAAGTGAGGCTCAGAAACGGCCGTTTCCAAGCCCCACTTTTAACGCGGAATTATCCGCCTGTTTCGATTGTTAGAATCTTGGATTCAGAATCCCAGGTAAAGGTAACCGGCCCATCGGAATCTACGGTAAAGGCGATGTTGTCGCCATCAGCAACCCCATCAACCCCGTAATTCTCTGTCCAGGCCCCATCAAGAGCGACTTTGCCCTCGTACTCGCCAGCCGGAACATCAAAGGTAGCGGAATAGGTGCCGTCACCGTTGTCAGTTAAAGCTGTGCCCGTGCAAGCTGGATCCCAATCGCCTTCGCAAAGGCCAGAGGCAACCTGCCAGGAACCAGGAACATTAACCATACCCGCAGCTGAACCGCCGATGAGGTCGCGGATTTGAGCAGCCCCATTTGTGAGAGCTTCGTCAGCCGTTTGTTCACCGTTAATGATCAAGGTAAAGGAATCAGCCCAACTACCCCAAACAGAACCCATTTCTGGGATGGCTGGCATAGGTACTGCGTCTGCTCCGGTAACGCCAAAGGCAGCAATGTCAGGATCATCACTTGTTACAGAAATTAAAGCGGAGGGACGATTGCCCGCATCAGCCAACTCCTGCATGACTTCTTGGGTTGCCACAAACTCGGTGAGGAATGTTTGTGCCAACAGCACGTTTTCGCTCAGCGCATTCACGGCAAAACCCTGTACACCAAGGAACGATTGACCAACTTGTTCGGCAGCGGGGAAGGTGGTAATGGCATAGGGAACGCCAGATTCACGCAGACGGTCTAAAGCCCACGGGCCAGCCAGCAGGAAGGGAACTTCGCCGGTTTCAAATTGCAGATGGGCTGTGTCCCAATCTGTGCTGCTGCTGATGTAACCAGCTTCTACATTTTCTTGGATAAAGTCGCCAGCTGCAATCATGCCAGGGCTGTCGATACCGACATCGCTCGGATCGTAGCCATTGTCATTAACGCCAAACACATAGCCACCAAAAGCTGTTTGCAGTGGGAATGCGTCGTAGGTCGTACCCGTAAGCGCCAGGGCATACGTAGCGTCACCACTGTCAACCAAGGCCCCACCCATCTCTATCAACTCATCCCAGGTGGTGGGCGGTGTTTCGATCATGTCGGTGTTGTAGAAAAAGGCAAGATTTTCAACGGCGTAGGGCATACCAACAAGTTGGCCTTCATAAGTAAAAGCATCAATCGCCACCGGCTGGAAATCATCGACTTTGTCGCCTAAATCAATTGGAGCCAACAAACCGCTGGCAAAGAAGCCACCGATGCGGTCATGGGCCAGAATAAGAATATCTGGACCTTCACCTGCAGGGGCAGCAATGGGGAATTGATCGTTAATATCGGCAACTTGCTCGACGATTAAGCCAACGCCATACTCAGCCTGGAAAGATTCGGCGAGGTCAATCAGGATTGGGGCGCGTGTGTCATCAGCCCAAACCGTAATAGAAACGTCAAATTCTTCTACGGCCGCTTCTTCAGTAGGTTCTTCCTCAGCTACAACTTCTTCTTCGACAGGCTCTTCTTCAGCTACAACTTCTTCTTCCATGGGCTCTTCATCCATGACCTCTTCTTCTTCCATGGGTTCTTCATCCATGGCTTCTTCTTCGGTCGTTGCTGGTTCGTCAGCCGTATCTTCTACAGTAGGTTCGCTACCGCCACAGGCGCTCAAAAATAGAGCTCCCAGTAAAAACAAAACTGCTAAGATGGTCCATTTTTTATTGTTCATCTCACTCCTCAAATTTTTTATTTTTTAATTTTGAAAATATTGGCGTACTTATTGACTTGATGGTTTTGTGGAAGGCACCACCTCCTTCAGTGGGCAAGGCTAATCTTTTGTTCTCGTTTATTAAGACTCAATTGTAAATTTAAGATGCCTATGAACTCGATTCTCGTTTGTAGAAGAGTCTTCTGAATTTATGTTTTTTCAGCGTTGTATCCATTAACTGGCAGGAGCGGCTGCGATAATTTTTCTTGTAAAGAATCATTTAGCAAGGAAAGGTTTTCCAGAAGATTGCCTTGTGAAATTTCGCTGATGCAGCTGAGGCGAAGTTCATTATATGTTTGATGAGCGGCGGAGATTTCTGTGCAAACAGTTTTCCCTTGTTCGGTGAGGTAGAGGCGGAGGGTACGGCCGTCTGTTTCATGTGGTTTGCGTAGAATATAACCGGTATTTTCCAGCCCTTTGACAATGCGCGTGACGTTGCTTTTGTCGCATAAAAGGCGATCACTTAACTCGCTGGAAGAGAGTCCTGGTTTTTCCAAAATATGGAGTAATGCATAATAGCGTGTGGGGCTGAGATTATATTGACCAAATAATCGACGGTCACCATCATCGAGGAGGATGAAAGTTTGTTTTAGAAGGTTGTAGAGCAGTTCTCTATCGCTCATGCTGTTTCAGTGGACCTTTTGGGAAAATGGGTTCCAAAAATATAGTTGATACCTCAACAGTTGATGCATCAACTATATCACTGAACTTTAGGCATGTCAACCAATAGTTGGCACTAAAATTTGGGCACTTCGTCACTTGATTTGCTGGCAATGGGTGGGGGGCTTTGAGATTTGAAAGGAGGGTGATGCGTGAAACGTGATGCGCCAGGGCGCATCACGTTTCACGCATCCTTATTTATTCGCGTAGTTGGGCGTTCAAGCGATGCTTGAGCTGTCCGATGATTTTTTTGCGGCTTTTTTGCACCACTTTGTCTGTGAGGGTTTTATCAGGTGCCTGGAAGGTGAGATGGTAGGCAAGGCTTTTCTTGCCTGAACCAATTTGTTCACCCTCGTATAGGTCGAACAGTTCCACGTCTTTGAGCAGAAAACCACCTGATTTGCGGATGGCTTCTTCGACCGCTTTGGCGGCAACATCCTTATCCACCACCACCGCAATATCTTCATGCACGGCTGGGTACTGCGAGATGGGATCGTATGGGTAGTGGCTGGGTATGTGGGCGATAAGCGCGTCCAGGTCGATGTCGGCCGCCAGGACGGGTTGGTCTTTATCTTCCAGCTGTACGTCGAACTGCTCGACTACCAGTGGGTGCAGTTCACCCATCACGCCGACCTGATTTTCGCCCAACAGAAGCCGTGCCGTGCGGCCTGGCCGGTAGCTGGGATGCTCTACTGGTTCGTAGCTGATGCTGAGATGCAGCTCATTGAACAGTGCTTCAAGCATACCCTTCAAATCGAAGAAGTCGTAAGTACCAGATTCGCCATTTTGCCAACCTAGCACGGTACGTTGCCCGCTCAGCACAACGGAAAGGCGCGTCTGCTCAGTGGGCAGAATTTCATCCTCATCAGCGATGAAGATGGGGCCAACCTCGAACATGGCCAGCCGATCCTGAAAACGGCTGTTATTGGCGGCAATCTCCACCACGGAGGCAAGCAGGCTGTGGCGCATCTCGGCTCGTTCGGCGGAAAGGGGATTGGTGAGGGCGACGTACGGCCGATCATCTGGCCCAGCCGCGTGATTTTTAGGCATCAACTTTGCTTCCTGTACTTTGGACGTGAGGCGGAAGGTGATGAGCTCCTGCAAGCCAGCCTGCACCAGCGTGTCTTTGATACGTTCTTCCTGCTCTAGTTTGGGATTGCCCCGCTGTGGCGGCAGCACGTCAGATAGCACGGTGGAGGGGATGTTGTCGTAGCCGTACATGCGGCAAATTTCTTCCACCAAATCGTGCGGCCCTTCGATATCCATGCGGTGGTCGGGTGCGGTGACGATGAGATGATCGTCATGCACCTCGGCGGCAAATTCGAGGCGTTCCAGCAGTTCGGCCATTTCGGCACCGCTTAAATCCAGACCGCTGAGGCGACGGGCGTAATCCAGCTTGAGCGTCACGGTGACGGGTTCAGGCGGATTAGGGTAGTAGTCGAGGATGCCGTTGGCAACGGTGCCGCCAGCCAAACGGCGTAGCAGGTCAGCGGCGCGGTGCGCACCTAGCAGCGCCTGGCTGGGGTGCACGCCCCGGCTGAAGCGGAAGGCGGCGTCGGTATGGATGCCCAGCTTGGTGCTGGTGCGGCGAATGTTGATGAAGTTCCAGGCGGCTGCTTCCAGAAAGACGTTTTGCGTTTCTGGCCGGATTTCACTGTCCAGACCACCCATCACGCCACCCAAACTGAGGTTTCCCAGCGGGTCGGTCACCAAAATGCTGTAAGGCTCCAGCTTGTGGCTGATACCGTCCAACGTGGTGAGCGTTTCGCCGTCCTGGGGCAGGCGGGTGTTGATCTGGATGGGGCCGTCGGGATTGTACTCGTCGGCGCGGCGGCGCAGGAAGTCGTAGTCGAAGGTGTGGTTGGGCTGGCCCATTTCCAGCATGACGTAGTTGGAGATGTCAACAACGACGTTGATGGGGCGCTGCCCAGCGAGGCGGAGCCTATGCTGCATCCAGTACGGGCTGGCAGTTTGCTGCACGCCTTCGATGATGTAGCCCACAAAGCGGGGGTTGAGTTCTGGATTTTCGGTGGTGAGCTGGATACGGCCGTCTACATCCGGCCCCTCCATTTTCACCGAATAATCGGGGTAGCGGATGGGCTGTTTGGTGAGGGCGGCATACTCGCGCGCCACACCGACCATCGAGGCGCAGCGGGCGATGTTGGGGATGATGTCGATCTCCAGCACGGCGTCGCCGAGCACATCTTGCAGCGGCGTGCCGGGCTGGTAATCGGGCGAGTTGGCGTCCTTTTGGATGAGGATGATGCCTTCGTGCTCTTCGCTGATGCCCAGCTCTTTTTCGGAGCAGAGCATAGCGTCGTTGTAGATGCCGCGCAGTTCGCGCCCTTTGAGTTTGGTGGAACGGCCGTCTTTGTGGCCATCGTACAAAACAGAGCCTTCCAGCGCGAGGGGTGAGTACAGCTGCATGTTGCTTACGTCACCTTGTTCTAGATATTGGAACAGGTTGGGTGCGCCAGTGACGACGGTTTTGGTACGGCCGTTGCCATAATCAACCGTCGCCAACACCAACCGGTCTGCATTGGGATGCTGCTCTACCTTGAGCAGGTGGGCCAGCAAGACAAGCTCGCGATCCCATTCCAACTCCGCGCCGGGAATGCCGATCTTTTCAATGGTTTTTACTTCCAGACCCGCGTTGGTTAGCAGGCGGTCTACCTGCTCGACGGGCTTATCAATGGTGACAAAATCTTTGAGCCATGAGAGTGGTACAAGCATAATAACCTCTTTAATGCAAAATCATATCTGATTGATGATTGTTTTTGGTAACTATACAGGTGTCATACCCGCGAAGGCGGGTATCCATCTTCTAGACCAGAGTGGATTCCTGCTTTCGCAGGAATGACAATACTATTTTGTAACGATTCTCAGGGAGACCTGAATAGTTACTGTTTTTGTTTGATAAATATGTAATTCACAAAGAGAATTTTAAATAGAAGCGAGTCTGAATTTGTGAATTACTTGAGTGAAAGCGTAGAAATGGTTTCATGTTATTCCAAAGAACTTTTGCGCTTTCACTAACAACGAAAAAGCGATCAATAAACTGATACTGGCTAAGCCTAAACCCCAGTACAATGTGGCTGGTTGAAATTGAAAGAGTACAGTATGGTCACCTGCTGGCAAAAATACGCCGCGAAACATGTCGTTTACAAGGTGAATTTCTTGCCACTCTCCATTTACCTTGGCGCGCCATCCCGGATAGTTCGCGTCGCTTAGCACGAGCAAACCGGGTTCTGGCGTTTTTACCTCTAGCATCACCTCATTAAAGCCATAGTCGGTAATATCTACCTGAGCCTGGCTATAGTAAGGCTGGGCTGATAGCTGTGTTTGTTGTTCATCAGGTAATGGTTCTGCCAAGACGGCCGTTTCATCCCATTGAAATGACCGCTCACCTTGTTGCGCCCCTGAAACAACCTGTGTGTGGTGCACCATATAGGCGCGCGGTGCGACATTGGGTATTTCGTAGACCCATATTCCCTGCTTTTCGCCGTGATCAATTAATGTCGTGCCATAGGCTGCAAATGCTAATGAATTATCTTCTGTCTGGCAAACGGCCGTTGTCTCATCTCCGGTAACTTGCCAAACAAACGTTTGGCCATCGGCCCCTGTTACAGGTGCGAAAAATGCTGGATGCGGCGTGGGAGCAGAAAGCGTTCCGACCGAAAGGGTGATATCAGCCATGAGTTCCCTGCCAACATCATCACGCCACAGCTTAAAGGCAACCTCAGTTGGTTCCGTTTGGGCACGAGGTGCCAGCAGCAGATCAACGCGATTGAGTCCAGGGTCAGCGACAAAGGATTGCGTTAAGGAAGTGCCATTTAAGGGAACGGCCGTTTCGCATCCTTGTTTTTCCACTTGAGGCACTATTTCTACCGGCAGCGGTTCTGCTGACAAAATATATTTTACGTTGAGTGCGCTGACCTGTGGGTTAAATTCACTCATAACCAGCATGTTTTTATTAGACTGCATCCATTTAATATGCACCTGATCGCTAATAGACTTATAGAATTGATAGTATCTTTCCTGAATCAGTGGTGTGTAGCCACCGAGCGTTTGCAAGCCAAACACAGAAAGCACATTGGGCCCAAAAACGACCTTTTCTGACTGCAATGGCAAAACACGATACGGTGTCTCATCTTGTTGTAAAAAATCAACGACGTCATTTTTCGGATACAAATAGTTTATAGATGCAACCGGGTTAAAATCCCAGCCCCATTGCCACAAATCGACAAAGACCACGATCAGTAACAGGGCGGCGCTCAAATGTGGTCTCCGGTTGAAGATCACCAATAAGCCTGAAGCCAGCACCAACAGAACACCGCTGCGAATCAAATCGGGCCAGGTGGCGGCGCGTGTTTCTGTTGACCAGGCTGTTATGGCGGCAACGGCCGTAATTATTCCCAACCCTACAATCAATGGCCAGCGCTGCCGCTCTGGCGCGTGCAGCAAGCCATCCAAACTCAACGCCGCCAACCAGGCCCCACAAAGTGGCAGCAAAAACAGGGTGCGCGTCAAAGAAATAAACTGAGCACCGGGAAACAGAAACAGAAGCCGTACAATCGGTGTTCCCAGCACAATGCTTAGCGAAACGGCCGTACAAGCCAGCGCTGCCCATAAAAACTGGCGACGGCGAGCTACCAATGGTGCCATCAGGGCCATCAACAAAGCACCCACGCCGAAATATGCCGTCATTTCTGCATAATTGCTTACGCCCCAGTAACCTGATTCATTGACCGGATTACCGTAAAAATCTGGGGCCACCAACGTGACTAGCTGCTGCCACGGCCAGCGTGTTTGCTGGATGCTGTCTGCCGTAAACTGCGTCCGCTGGCTGAAGGCCGCAAATTCAGCGGCAGGCAGCAGCGTTACCGCACCGATGCCTAACCCTAGCGGGCCAATGAGTGCCAGATACAGCATGGCTTTTCGTGGCCAGATTCGCTGCCAAGAGGCTATTTGAACCAATCGGACCAGTGCGTAAACACCGAGCAGAATCCCAAAGGCGAATATAAACTGCATTTGCCCACCGAGAATGGCTAATCCAAGGAATAGGCCACCAGCCGCCGCGTAAGCGACACGCTTTTTCTGTACGGCCGTTTCAAAGGCCCACAAGATCCCCGGCAGCCAAGCCAAGGTGCTTAAGCGATGCGGATTTTCCAACCAAACAACCAGATAGCCATTCAACAGCCAAATACCGCCACCCATCAACGCCGCCAACCAATGAAGCCGATGCTGCCGCAAAAAGAGATACATGAACCCGCCAGTTAGGATCAGATGGAGCCAGGCCAGCCACACCAATGCGCGATGGGCGGGCCAAATTAACGCAGCCACCCAGTTTGGCAAGTAGAATGGCTGGAAATTTGGGTTGGCAATAATTGGCGTACCCGTCATCGTGTATGGATTCCACAACGGGATTTGGCCGCTGCGGATGGCTTCTGTTAACAGATGTCGCCTTGGGTAAAACGAGTAAAACGGGTCAGACAACAGCGGGTTTTCCAATGGCCCAAGTTCCAAATTATCCCAGGGTGCGATGGTTTGAATCAGATCCAGCGGTAGCAGCGTCGTGTTCGGCAGCAATGCTTTGTGGAGCAGCGCCGTGGCTAACATCACCAGCACCGTCAATACAATGAGCGAATGGCGGTGGGCGCGCAGCAGGTGGGAGGATGTGCTGGAACTGTCCATAGCGATGAGTCAACGCGAAACGGCCGTTTCGCCCAGATTTCTTTGGCTAGAATTGCTGCAAGAACCGCAAATCGTTGTTCCAGAATTGGCGAATGTCGTTGATGCCGTATTTGAGCATAGCAACGCGCTCTGGCCCCATGCCGAAGGCAAAGCCAGTGTATACTTCCGGGTCGTAGCCACCGTTGCGCAAAACGGTGGGATGCACCATACCGCTGCCCAGAATCTCCAGCCAGCCAGTCTGTTTGCACACCTGGCACCCCTCGCCTTCGCAAAGGAAGCAGGTGACGTCCATCTCTGCACTGGGTTCAGTGAAGGGGAAATAGCTGGCCCGGAAGCGAGTTTCGCGATTGGCTCCGAAGAGGCGGCGGGCAAACTCGGTGAGCGTGCCTTTGAGGTCGGCAAAGGTGATGTTGGTGCCGACGGCGAGCCCTTCTACCTGGGTGAACTGGATGCTGCTGCGGGTGGTGATTTGCTCGTTACGGTAGCACATGCCGGGCAGGATGACGCGCACCGGTTCGGGATAATATTCGCGCATGGCCCGAATTTGTCCGGCGCTGGTGTGCGTGCGCAGGATTACATCCGGGTTTTCGGTGTAGAAGCTGTCTTGCATTTCCCGCGCCGGGTGGTGCGGCGGGAAGTTGAGCAACTCAAAGTTGTAGGCGTCGGTTTCTACATCGGGTGAGCGGTAGATTTGGAAGCCCATGTCGCCGAAGATGCGGTAGATGTCCCGCAAGGTTTGGGTGATAACGTGCAGGCCGCCGCTGGTTAACGGCCGTCCCGGCAAGGTCACATCAATAGCGGAGCTGGCGATCTTGTCGGCCAGTTCTGCCGCTTTCAGTTCTGCCTGGCGCGCTTCGTAGGCGGCTTCCAGCTCATTTTTAACGACGTTGATCCGCTTGCCAAAAATCGGCCGTTCGTCAGCGCTAAGCTGGCCGACCTGGCGGGTCATCAGGTAGATGCTCCCTTTGCGTCCCAAGGTGTCGCGGTACCAGGTTTCGAGTACGGCCGTACTGTCCGCCTCCTCCAGCTTAGCCAGAGATGCTTCATACAATGATTCCAGTTGTTCTAGCATAATTAACTTCCTAAGGTTTTGTTATTATCCACAGATTGGCGCAGATTATTCTCTAAAGTTCTCTGTGCGCTCTGTGGCTTAAATTCCAAACGAAAAGTTTAACGGTTCTTGGCTAAACGGGCCAATTCAAGAGTCAAAAAACACAGCATAGCGTCATTCCTGGAATTGGCTAAAGGCTTTTTCAGTATGCTTTGGATTATAGAATCTTCGAAAAAGCCTAAAACAAAAAAAAGACGCGGGGTTGGCCGCGTCTTTCAAAGTAAGTTCGTTTTTTAGCGCTGCTTCTTCTCAGGCAGAACGAACCTCCGGCGCAAATGCGGCGCGGACGTTGTTAAAAAAGAAGAAGCTAAAAAATCGCTGTTGGTTCATCGTGGGCGCATGATAGCATCATGCCTGGGGTGTGTCAAGCTCACAATTGCTGCTGCAATTTGCCGGCCTGGACGGCCTCGTAGCCGAACTGGAACTGCTCGCGCTGAAGATCTGTGAGGGGAACCCACTGGGTTTGGGTGATTTCTTCGTCTTCGGTGAGGGAGGTGGCAGTGGTTAACGGCCGTTCCAGTCCATAATACATCGCCGACAATTTCCAGGCACGGCGCTCTTCATCTAAAAAGTATTGATCCTCGACAAAAAGCAGAGAACCAATGACTGGGGTAAGCCCCGTGATTTGTCGGAAATAGTGGCGAATAACCTGTGTCGGCGGATTACTGGTGGTGAGCATGGTGCCAGGCGGATGCCATAGGTCGGTTTGCGGCTGTTTTTGTAGCAAAACCTGATTGTTTTCAATGAAGATGCCATAGACGGCAGGACGAAAGGTAATCGACTCAGCAGCGACTGGGACTGCGTTGCCGTGAATATCGTAACAAACAATGGTGGCCATGGTTTAGGGTGCGTTATTCGGGAACGGGAAGGGGTAGAAATCGTTCTTTCAGCTGAGGGATATGATCGGCCAGGGTGCCAAGCACACCGTTGATAAAACGGGGAGCGCTGTCTGAGCCATACGTTTTGGCCAGTTCAACGGCTTCATTGATGGCAACTTTAACGGGGGTTTCCCCTTCGATCAAAAATTCAAAAATGGCAATACGGAGAATATTGCGGTCAATCACGGCCATCTGGTCTAGCGGCCATTCGGGCGCATATTTGGCAATGAGGGTGTCCATCTCATCTTGGTGCTTGATGACACCTTGGATAAGTTGGGAGGCAAACTCAACGCCCGTTTTTTCCATCGGGTTTTCCAGCAGACGCCGCTCTAGAACTTCACCTGGTAGGTGGCTGGCGATATCGTACTCGTAAAGTGTTTCCAGTGTTACGCGCCTAGCGCGACGTCTTGTTTTCATAATTAACAGACGAATTGACCATTTGCCAGGAAGGGTTTAGCCGCAGTGGTTAGTTGATTGATTCTTCCTGAGTATAGACAACATCTTCAACATGCACGTTGACAGCTTCTACAGAAATTCCAACCATCGTATCTACTGCTTCGGCAACGGCCGTTTGCAGGCGTTTGCTGGTCTCCATAATGTTCACGTGCGGACTCATTATAACGTAAATATCAAATTTAACCTTATTATCATCGCCTAAATTAAGCAAAATCCCTGCTTGCCGTGATTCACGACGGAAAAGCCGAGCCACATCGGCAGGAATGGGGGCCATCTTGGCTACGCCCTCAACGCGTAAGGTGGCGTAATGGGCAATCGTTACCAGTACATCTGGGGCAACCTCGATACGGCCAATGCTTTCTTGTACATTATCCATTATTGTTTGCTCCCTACTTATGCGCAATAGGTTCCTGGTCTGGTTGAGCTACATGGCAATGCCGCCATCCACGCTAATAACCTGACCGGTGATGTAAGCTGCTTTGTCTGATGCTAAAAATGATACCAGATAAGCTACCTCGGGCAATTCTCCCCAGCGGCCCAGTGGAATCATCTTTTTGGAGCCTTCCACCACAGCATCGTCCAGCACCTCGGTGAGTGCGGTGGGGAAGAAGCCCGGCGTAATAACGTTGACGGTAATGTCACGAGAGCCGATTTCTCTGGCCAGCGATTTGGAAAAACCAATAATGCCTGCTTTAGAAGCCGCGTAATTGGCTTGCCCGGCCTGGCCAATGAGGCCGACAACGGAGGAAATATTGATGACACGGCCGCCTTGCTTACGCCGCATCATGGGGCGAACGGCCGCTTTGCAGCAGTTAAAGACGCTTTTTAGGTTGGTATCTATCACCGTGTCCCATTGCTCTTCCTTCATCATAAGCAACAGCGTATCGCGGGTGGTGCCAGCGTTATTTACCAGAATGTCGATCTGACCGTAGGTGTCAATCGCGGTTTTGACCAGCGTTTGGGCCGCATCAAACTGGGAGACATCGGCCTGAACGGCCGTTGCTTCCCCACCATTTGCCTGAATGGCCGCTACCACTTCCTCGGCAGCGGCGCTGCTGGCATTGTAATTGATCACGACTTTGGCCCCGTGCTCGGCTAAATCTTCCGCAATGGCTCTACCAAGTCCGCGAGACGCCCCCGTCACCACGGCTACTTTTCCTGCTAACAAAGACACCACATTTCCTCCACCTGTTTGTCATACCCGCGAAGGCGGGTATCCATTAATAATTTTCGCCAAAAGTCAGTTTGACCCGGCT
>JBNKLQ010000166.1:0-13628 GCA_050292445.1 Promineifilaceae bacterium (SeqCode)
TGGGGCCGATGGCTACCAGGTATGTCGGCAAATTCGGGGCGATCCATTGCTGCAAGATTTGCCAGTCCTCTTTTTAACTGCAAAAGCCAAAGATGAAGATAAAATCGAAGGTTTCCGCGCCGGAGCAGATGACTATTTGAGCAAACCATTCAATATGGAAGAGCTGCAACTGCGCGTACGGGCCATTTTGCGCCGGGTAGTACCGAAGGACGTTAAAGAAGAAAAGCCAAGTGAAGTCGTGGCAGGTGATGTGATACTCGATTGCCGCAGTTTTAAAGTCACAACCCCAAATGGCACGGCGCTGCTCACCAATGTGCAATTTGATCTGCTATATCATCTTATGAGCAATGCCGATCAGGTGTTCAATAGTCAGCAATTGCTGCAAGATGTGTGGGATTATCCACGAGATACAGGCAGTCCAGAGTTGGTGCGGGCGCACATCAAAAATTTGCGCGAAAAAATTGAACCGGTACCCAGCGATCCAAAATATATTCGCACCATTCAAGGACATGGGTATACCTTTACGACCAATCCAGAACAATAAAGTAATTAGAAAAGAGTTCAAAAGCCTTGTCGGTTTTTGAACTGTGTGGGTAACAGGTATCGAGAGCATGACAGTGTCGCAGTATGGTGGGGTCGGAACGGCCGTTTCCAGCCCACCTTCAGACGAAAAAAGATCACACATCCTGATCGTCGATGACGAGCCAGAAATTGCTGAATCTTTGGCCGACTTTCTGGTCAAAAAAGCAAACTTTCTGGTTTCTTCAGCACGGGACGGCCAGGAAGCGATCGATTTTCTGCAAGCTACCGTTGCCGACGAATCGACCGAGATCGACCTCGTCTTGCTGGACATGCGCATGCCCAATCTCTCTGGACTGGATGTGCTCAACTGGATTCGCGACCACGACCGACTGCAATACACACGCGTCGTGCTGCTAACGGCCGCCGCAGGCAGCAGCGAAAAAGTAGAAGCCCTCACCGCTGGTGCCGACGATTACATTACCAAACCATATCGCCCGCAGGAGCTTTTGGCCCGTGTCAACACCATCTTGCGCACCCAGCAGTTGGAAAAACAGCTCCAGCGACAAAGTCAGCAGTTGGCTGCTCTCAATCGGATTGGGCAGGCAGTAGCCGCCACGCTGGAGGTTGCCGAGGTGTTGGCTACGGCCGTTGCTGGAGTCGAGCAGCTGTTGGGAATTGAACTGGCTGGTGCTTTGATGGTGGAAGGTGGCTCCAAGCTGCGCTACCAAAATTTACAAGGGCGTAGCGGACCGTTACCGGTAACGGCCGTTCCCACTATTTCTGTCGGTGAAGGCATTTTGGGTATTTCCTATCAGGAGCAAACGGCCGTCATTCTGAACCATCCAAAGGCAGACGGCCGTTTTAACCCCGAAATTGACGCACCACCTAACTTCCAGGTAAATGCCCTCATTGCGGCACCCCTTGTGGTACGCGGCCGTCCCGTTGGTCTTATCAACGCCTTCAACAAGCTAGACGGCCGTTTCACCGAATTCGACCTCGACCTGTTTGCCTCTCTGGCTAGCTCCATCAGCGAAGCCATCGAAAACGCTTGGCTCTTCACGCGCATTCGCCAACGCCAGCAAGAAATGCTGGAAAGTCGCAACACCCTGCAAGCACTCATAGATGGCATTCCCCATCCTATCTATACCATCAACGACGATTGGCAACTTGTAGGCATCAACAAAAGCAAGGCAGATGAACTAGACACGGTACCAGAACATCTGGTAAACAAAGTGTGCTACGAAACCTTCTTCAACCGCAGCCAACCTTGCCGCCACTGTCTAGCCAGCCAAACCCTGGCCCACAAACAGGTCCAGCGCTGGACAATCAATTGGAAAGGGGATGATCATTTGCCACGAGAATGGGATGTCAACGCCTACCCCATCCCCAGCAAACAGGCCAGCTCCGCGCGCGCTGTTATCCTGTGGCAAGATCGCACCGATGAGCGACGGTTAGAAAGCTCCCTGTTGCAAGCAGGTAAACTTGCCGCCATCGGTCAGCTAGCCGCTGGCGTTGCCCACGAAATCAATAACCCACTCACCGCCATTAACGCCAATGCCGAAATGCTCAAAATGTTCATCCCAGTCGAGGATGAAAATTACGAAGCCGTTGACCTCATCGCCCGTGCCGGAGATCGTGCCACCAAAGTTGTACGCGGATTGCTCGATTTTGCCCGGCAAGAGCATTACAATCTCAATGCAGGTGATGTAAACAGCTCCATTCGGCAAACCCTGGACCTGGTTCGGTATCAGCTTACCTCCGCCGATGCTGAAGTAATACAAAACATGGCCGAAGACTTGCCACCAATTGTGGCCAGTTGGGAGCACTTAAAAAGCGTCTGGCTCAATCTCATCATCAATGCCAGAGATGCTGTTAATCAGCTGCCGCAGCAACGGCAAATCTCTATCGCCACGCAGTTGGATAGTGAAAAAGACCATGTGCAAATCATCGTTCAGGATAACGGCAAAGGGATGTCTGAAGCAGAATTGGTACACATCTTCGAGCCTTTTTATACAACAAAAGACCCCGGAAAAGGAACTGGTTTAGGTCTGGCAACCAGCCATCGCATCATTGAACAGCATGGTGGAGAAATTAACGTTGTCAGCGCCCCCAATGAAGGGACAACCTTTATTATCCGCCTTCCGGTCAATGGAAATGGCAATATAAACGCATGAACGAGCAAGCATTAGACCAAATTACCATTAGCGATCTACTACGACTGGCCTTACCATTAAATACGGCCGCTATGGGCGGTGCCGAGCAAGCCCGACGTGCCGTAGAGTGGGTTGTTTTATTAACCAGTTGGGATGCTGTAGAAGATCAGGTTCAATTCAACGATCTGGTTATTGTGCCCCCATCCTTACAAATAAAAATCAACGAGCCAGCCTTAAAGCAGAAGTTGGCCCTGCTCGCCGAAATCAATGTATCTGGTGTGCTTCTTTTTAATACCGTCTCCGGAGAGATCGGTGAGCATGCCAATAAACTACAAATTCCTTTACTGGTTGTGCCAGAAACCGTTTCGGTACGAGACGTGAACCGCTCGATCGCCGCCTTACTTGTGGATAGGCAATCTGCTACCAGCGAGCGAGGCATGCAGCTGTACCGTACACTGTCTGAAATGTCCCGAGAAGATCAGGGGCTGGATGCTATGACAGAGCTTATCGCCAAGCTCACCGGTAAAATCGCAGTAGTTCAAGACAAGCGCATGGAAATTCAGGCGATGGCCGTGCCACAAAATAACCAAATTGAATTGGAACCACTTAACGAACTGCTACAGCAGCGAGACGAGCTACCACCCGTGCTGCGCAATCGCAAGGCAGCGGCACACGCACGTCAAAGTCATTGGCAACAATTCCTGCCCATCGAAAATGTAGGACGCTTGATTAGCCCCATCATTTCTGGTGATCGCGCCAGAGGCTACCTGTCGGTTGTGGGTCCCGCTGACGAGTTGGACTTGCTAGATAAGTTGGCTGTAGAGCACGGGGCAGCGGCCTGTGCGCTTGAAATGGCCAAAGCCAAAGCCATCAGTGAGGCTAAAAAAGCGCTTCGCGGCAACTTTTTAGAAGGGCTGCTGGCTGGCACCATGCCCCGTAAAGAGATTGAGCGCTTGGAAGGTCGACTAGACCATAATACCAGTCAACCTCACGCCGTACTTGCCCTTAAATGGACCAATCCACCTGCTTATTCGCTGCGCCGCCTGGAAACCACAATTCATTGGGTACTCAATAATCACAGCCGCTCAGCGCTGGTGCACGTATATGGCGACAAGCACGTTTGTGTCTTCCAAGAGCTAAAACATGCCGAAGATATGGATTCGGCTCATGAATTAGGCCGTCGTATTGAGGAACAGGTCAAAACAGAATACCCAGATGGTGTGTTGGTAGCCGGAATGAGTGGTCCGGCACACACGCTGGCCGAATGGCCACATATCTATGACGAAGCGCTGCAAGCCATGCAGCTGGGTGAACGGCTGCAAATTAAGCAAGTGGTGCAGTTTAGCAGTCTGGGTGTGTATCAACTATTGGTGCAGCTGGAAGAGATTCCCTCGGTACGCAGCTTTACGGACCAGGTTATTGGGCCATTGGTGGAATATGATGAGCAGCATAACAGCAGTTTGGTTAAAACGATGGATGCCTATTTTGACCATCATGGCAATATCAGCCAAACGGCCGAATCTCTCTTCATCCACCGCAATACATTACTTTATCGGCTGGAACGCATTCAAGAACTGACTGGACACGATTTGAACCAATCCAATATGCGGCTGGCGCTTCATTTATCGTTGAAACTGTGGCAGTTACGGCCGTAAATCCCCCCCACTTACAGCAGACTGTACAAATCTTACAAACGGGCACAAGTCGGATTTGTCCACATTATCCGTAGAAATGACACTTTCTAATCCGCTATACTCATAGAGACTTGTGCTGAAATGCGCGGTTCAGTGGGAAATAGTGGGAATCAAGGCGGAAAATGTTTAGGCATTTTCCGCCTTGGTGTTTTTATATTTAATGGGTAATGGTAGTACCTTTTCCCACAATAACCAATGGAATTGACGAATGGCTATTTTAAGCCATTCTGTACACGTAATTTAGAAATATGGAGTTGTATAAATGGAACTACAAATAATTCAATATAATCGGCTTATTCATAATGAAGCATACAAAAAAGCTGAACATGATCACATTGGAATGAAATATGGAGAATATTATCGGTTGTTGAACCGTACACAACACACACTCAAGAAGATTCACCTGGCGTGGACATCACTGATCGATATGCTAAAAAGACAACGCTTTTCAAAGTCAGGTAAGTTCACTGCTGAAACCAACTAAAACACAGACTGGAGGCTGGAGACGAGCAACAGCCTGGCTCCAAACTTAGCAGCTTAGAAAATTTTGACGCAAAGGCGCAAAGGGACAAGGGATTGATCAAAAAAGATTAGATTCCCCCCCTTTGCGCCTTTTGATTTTAGGAAGACAGTAACATAAATCTGCATTGGCACAGTGGAAACTGTTCGGTATAATGCACCAACCTGCCTTTAGAGTGGCGTTTTTTGGAATTGTTGTACAATTCTAACAAGAATCAGCAGTTTTCTTTTGGCATATTGTCACTAGACGAACGAAAAGCAGTCTGTACACTTATGTGACATTTTGGAACTGCAAAATCATATGTTTACACTCTTTCACATCATTATTAGCCTTATCCTTCTTAGCCTCGTCCTTATTATTGTCATTAATAAGGGAACAATACCTGTTGGGTAAGGAATGAGTGAAAGTTAAACACTCTTTGGATGAAACCAAGCCGCCCAGCAGGGCGGCTTTTTTTTTGCAATTTTTTTAGGAAACGGCCGTATTATGCAAACATTAAAATTCAATTTTCAACAGCATATGCACTCTCAAGGGGAAACGGCCGTTTCCCCTGCCAATCGTTGCGCTCAGCAGCCAGCCCAACCCCACCCAACCGTCTACTCAGGCAGCAAACAGACCCAATCTGTTTGCTGCTTTTTTGTTTGGCAAACCATCAAGAGGAATTGTTAGGAAGAGTGAGTTGGAAAAATTCCCAACTCCAATCATCCAAGGAGAAGATTATATGAGCGAAATAAAAACCGGCGGGCAAATCATATGGGAAAGCCTCATGCACGAGGGTGTTGAAGTCGTGTTTGGGTTACCTGGTGGAGCCATCCTCCCTACCTATGACGATCTGGCCAAATACGAGTATCCCATTCATCATGTGCTGGTGACCCACGAACAAGGTGCCTCACACATGGCTGATGGCTATGCCCGGGCCACCGGGCGCGTAGGCGTTTGCATCGCTACCTCTGGGCCAGGAGCCACCAATCTTATTACCGGATTGGCCACAGCCTATATGGATTCCACACCCATTGTGGCCATCACCGGGCAGGTTCCTACGTCGCTACTGGGGCGCGATGGCTTTCAGGAGGCTGATGTGCAAGGCGTCAGTTTGCCTGTTACCAAGCACAACTACCTCATTACAGACATTAAAGATTTGCCAGACGCCATCAAAGAAGCATTTTACATTGCTCGCACCGGCCGACCTGGCCCCGTCTTGATCGATGTGTGTAAAGATGTACAACAAGCCTCAATGCCGTTCAAATATCCGGAAAAGGCCAATTTGCCTGGGTACAATCCCAACATAAACGCGCCAGACCCTACGGCCGTTTCACGGGCCGCCCGTCTTATCAATGAAGCCAAAAAACCAGTCATCGTCGCCGGACAAGGCGTCTCCATTGCCAAGGCGGAAGCGGAACTGCGGCAGCTAGCTGAAAAAGCCGACATCCCCGTAGCTACCAGCCTGTTGGGCATCGGAGCCTTCCCCGGCACCCACCCACTATCAATCAGCTGGGGAGGTATGCACGGCGAAGCATATTGCAACTATGCCCTACAAGAGTGCGATGTACTGTTTGCCATTGGTGCTCGTCTGGACGACAGGCTCACCGGTGCGTTTGACACCTTTGCCCCCAAAGCCAGAATCATTCACGTCGATCTGGACCCAGCTGAGATGGGCAAAAACATCACCATCGACACGCCCGTCATTGGCGATGCGCTGCTGACCCTGCGCGGGCTGCTGCCCCAGGTCGAACCCAACGAACACCCCACCTGGCTAGAGCAAGTTGCTGAGTGGAAAGCCGATACCGGTGATCGGGACATTTTGGCTCAGGAAACCGATGAACTGATTGCCCCATACGTTATGCGCGCTTTGTGGCACGCTACAGGAGAAGGCAACGCTACCGTGGTGACCGATGTGGGGCAGCATCAGATGTGGGAAGCACAATACTATCACCATATCAAACGACGCAGTCTACTCACTTCAGGCGGTTTGGGCACAATGGGCTATGGCTTGCCCGCAGCCATCGGTGCGCAAATGGGGCTACCCGATGAAGAAATCTGGGTGGTGGCTGGCGACGGCGGCTTCCAAATGACGATGGTTGAACTCTCCACCATCGTACAGGAAAAGCTGCCCATCAAAATTGCCATCATCAACAATGGGTTCCTGGGCATGGTACGCCAATGGCAGGATGTGTTCTACAATAAACGGCACGCGGGCACGCCGCTGTTCAATCCTGATTTTGTGAAAATTGCCGAAGCATATGGCATCCCGGCCCGCGCCGTTACCAGCAAGGAAGAAGCACCAGACGCCATCAAACAAGCTCAAGCATATGATGGGCCATTCCTGCTGGACTTCCAGGTGGAAGAGTTTACCAATGTGTACCCGATGGTCACGCCCGGCAAGAGCAATGCAGATATGATTCGCCGCCCCAACAGCATGACCCCTCAAGGAGAATAACGATGAGCGAGCCACAGTTGAAACGACATACAATTAATGCCTGGATGGAAGACAAGCCAGGCGTCCTGAACCGGGTGGCGGGCCTGTTCCGCCGCCGCAATTTTAATATCGAAAGCCTGGCGGTGGGCCACAGCGAAACGCCCGGTATCAGCCGCATGACCTTTGTCGCTTATGGCACCGATCGAGACATGCGCCAGATTCAGACGCAGTTAGACAAGCTCATCAACGTCACCCGCATTGAAGATGTGACGCACAAGCCATCCATCAGGCGCGAACTGGCGCTCATCAAGGTGAAAGCCAACAGCCAGACCCGCGCCGAGGTTATGCAGCTGGTAGATATTTACCGGGCCAGCATTGTGGACGTGAATATGGAGTCGCTCATCATTCAAATTGTGGGCAAGGAAGACCAGGTGGATTCACTCATCAAGCTCCTGCAAAGCTTTGGCATTCAGGAGATGGTGCGCACGGGTCGGGTGGCAATGACGCGTGGTGAAAGCGATCGAGAAAGTGGTGGAGCGGATACGGCCGTTCCCGCCCAGCAAAACGGACATCATTAAACCCGTAATCAGTATTCAATAGGCCAGTAATCAGTTCACTGAATACTGGCTCACTGATCACTGATTACTGACACAAGGGAGAAAAGAATTTTGGCAAACATTTACTATGACAAAGACGCAGACCTTAGTCTGCTCGATGGCAAAAAGATTGCGGTATTGGGCTATGGCAGCCAGGGGCACGCCCACTCACTCAACCTGCAAGACTCAGGTGCAGATGTGCGCGTGGGGCTGTATGAAGGCAGTCCCTCCTGGGCCAAGGCCGAAGCCGATGGCCTGAAAGTGATGGAAACCGGCGCGGCCTGCGCCGAAGCAGACGTCATCATGGTCTTGGTGCCAGACACCAAGCAAGCCGCCATCTACAAAGAATCAATCGAGCCGCACTTGAGCGCAGGCAAAACGCTGATGTTTGGCCACGGCTTCAACATCCGCTTTGGTCAAATTGTGCCACCCCAAAACGTGGATGTGAGCATGATCGCCCCCAAAGCGCCCGGCCACCGCGTGCGCGAAGTGTATGTGGAAGGCATCGGCACGCCCGCCCTGCTGGCCGTGGAACAGGACGCCAGCGGCAACGCCAAAGCGTTTGCTCTGGCCTATGCCAAAGGGCTGGGCTGTACCCGCGCAGGCGTGCTAGAAACTACCTTCGCCGAAGAAACCGAGACAGACTTGTTTGGCGAACAGGCTGTTTTGTGCGGCGGTGTGGCGGCCCTGGTGGAAGCGGGCTTCAACACGCTGGTGGAAGCTGGCTATCAGCCAGAGATTGCCTACTTTGAATGTCTGCATGAGCTGAAACTCATCGTAGACCTGTTTTATCAAGGTGGCCTGAGCTACATGCGCTACAGCGTCAGCGATACGGCCGAACATGGCGACTACACTGGTGGCCCCAAAATCATCACTGATGAGACACGCCAGGCGATGAAGCAAATGCTGCAAGACATCCGCAGCGGCTCTTATGCCGAAGAATGGATTGATGAAAATGTAAACGGCCGTCCCTGGTTTAACCAGCGCCGCAAAGAAGCCCGCAGCAGCAAGATTGAGCAAGTGGGCAAAGAACTGCGGCAGATGATGCCGTGGCTGAAAGCAGTCGAGATTGAATAGCGAGTTTGCAAGTACGCGAGTTTGCGAGTGAAGAATTTACTCGCCCACTCGCTACTCGCAGACTCGCAAACTCCGAAGGAGCATAAAATGAACGAAGATGGTGTCGATATTCAGGAAACAGTCGTTATTTTTGATACAACGCTGCGGGATGGTGAACAATCACCCGGCGCAACGCTTAACGTAGACGAAAAGCTGGAAATTGCCCGGCAGCTTTCCCGCCTGGGCGTGGACATCTGCGAGGCTGGCTTCCCCATCGCCTCCCCTGGCGATTTTGACGCCGTGCGTCGCATTGCAGAAGAGGTGGGGCCACTTACCGAAGGACGTAAAAGCGGCCAGCCCATGGTCATCACGGGCCTGGCCCGGGCCAACAAGCAAGACATCCAGCGGGCTTACGACGCCGTCAAAGCTGCTCCTCGCCACCGCATCCATACCTTCCTGGCCACCAGCGACATCCATCTTAAACACAAACTCAACATGGACCGCGAGGAATGCATTGAGCAGGTCATTGAATCGGTGACGTTTGCCCACAGCCTGTGTGGCGATGTGGAATTTTCGCCAGAAGATGCCGGCCGCTCTGATCCGGACTTTTTGGTGCAGGTGCTGACAGAAGCGATCAAAGCTGGGGCAACGACGCTGAACATCCCGGATACGGTTGGCTATGTCGCGCCGGAGGAATACGGCCGTCTCATCACCTACCTCATCGAAAACACGCCCGGCGCAGAGTCCGTCGTCTGGTCCACCCACTGCCACAACGACCTGGGGCTGGCTACGGCCAACACCCTAGCCGGTGTCAAAGCAGGCGCACGACAGGTAGAGGTGACGATCAACGGCATTGGTGAACGGGCTGGGAATACTTCACTTGAAGAAGTAACAATGGCCATTCACACCCGCCCGACCTTCTTCAACTTCACCACCAACATTGACACGACGCACATCACCCGCACCAGTCGCATGGTGAGCGCCTACACAGGCATGGTGGTGCAGCCCAACAAAGCCATCGTCGGGGCTAATGCCTTTGCTCATGAGGCTGGCATTCACCAGGATGGCATGTTGAAAAACCAGCTGACATATGAAATCATGCGACCTGAAACGGTGGGGCTGCATGCCTCCACGCTGGTGCTAGGCAAACATTCAGGCCGTCACGCCTTCCGCGTGCGCCTGGAAGATATGGGCTACGATGATCTAGAAAAAGATGAGCTGGAGCAGGCCTTCCAGCGCTTCAAGCGGGTGGCTGACAAGAAAAAAGTAGTCACCGACGCCGACATCGAGGCCATCATTGCCGATGAAATTTACCAGCCGCCGGAAATCTGGAAGCTGAATCACATTCAAGTGTCTTGTGGCGATCATAGCATCCCTACCGTATCGGTAAGCCTGACCGGGCCAGATGGTGAAACGCACAAAGACGCCGCGTTGGGTACCGGGCCAGTTGATGCAGCTTATCAGGCAATCAATCGGATCGTAGGCGAAGCACCCAAGCTAACCGAGTTTTCTATCAACGCAGTAACAGAAGGCTTAGATGCTCAGGCTGAAGCCACCATTCGCATCCAGCCAGACAACGGCGAAAGTAAATATGCGCTCAATCCACAAACCAACCAGCACTATGCCCGCACCTTTAGTGGCCACGGAGCCAGCACCGACATCGTTGTGGCTAGCGCCCGCGCTTACCTAAGCGCCCTGAATAAGATGCTGGCGGCAAGTACAGAGAGTTCCAGTGTGGTGGAACAATTGGCTGTGGGAGATTAGAGATTATCATTCTGATGGAGAGGACAATAAATTTGCTACAAGATGATCGTATTTTTCGCTCAACCAGAATTGTGGCAGCAGGGGTTGTCCCCATTCTTGTTCTCGCTTTTTTGATTCTCACCCTGTTTCCCGAAACATCGGGGACACGATTTGCCTGGGAGATTAAGCCTGATATGACGGCCGTTTTCATGGGTGCCGGTTATCTCGGTGGAGCACTGCTCTTTGTCCACACGGTCATCGGCCAGCGCTGGCACCGGGTAGCCCCTGGATTCCTACCGGTGACCAGTTTTACCATTGCGATGCTGCTGGCCACCGCGCTTCACTGGGATCGCTTTGACACCAACCACTTCCCGTTTGTGTTGTGGCTAATCTTGTACGCGGTTACGCCATTTCTGGTACCGTTTTTATGGTGGCGTAACCGGGTAACCGACCCTGGCACAGCCGAACCAGATGACCAGGTCGTACCCAGCTTGGCTCGTTGGAGCTTGCGCCTGCTAGGTGCCGGGCTGCTGCTCTTTGCCATCATCGGTTTTTTGCAGCCAGAATGGATTATCAGCTTGTGGCCCTGGACATTGTCCCTGCTCACGGCACGCATCCTTAGCGGCTGGTTTGCTCTGCTGGGCACAGGCGGTCTGGTTATTGGCCGCGAAACCCGTTGGAGCAGCTGGCGCGTGGGGCTGCAAAGCATTGGTCTGTGGCATGTGTTGGTCGTCGTTGGGGCTGTTGTTCATCGAGAAGATTTTACACACGGGCTGTTCAATTGGTACCTGATCAGCGTCGTTATCGTCCTGGTAAGCATGGTCGTTTTGTACCTGAAAATGGAATACGGCCGTTACCAGCAAAATGTTTAAAAATGCAAACGAAGGAAAGTTATGAGCCTACCAAAAACCATTATTGATAAGATTTGGGAAAACCATGTGGTGATCGATGAGCCAGGCAGTCCAGCCGTGCTGTACATTGATCTGCATCTGGTGCATGAGGTGACCTCGCCGCAGGCATTTTCTGGCTTGCGCGAACGGGGACTGACGGTGAAACGGCCGTCTCAAACCATCGCCACCATGGACCACAGCATTCCCACCACGCCCATTGGCGTCCCCATTCAGGACGCCATCGCCGCCAAGCAGATTGCCACATTAGAGGCCAACTGCCGCGAATTTGGCATTGAACTGTTTGGCATGGACAGCCCCAATCGGGGCATTGTCCACGTCATCGGGCCAGAGCTGGGACTAACCCAGCCGGGCATGACGATTGTGTGCGGCGACAGCCATACAGCCACCCACGGCGCGTTTGGAGCCTTGGCTTTTGGCATCGGCACCAGCGAGGTAGAGCATGTGTTGGCAACCCAATGCCTGCTGCAAACCAAGCCAAAGACGTATGCTGTGAACGTGAGCGGCCGTCTCCCCGCAGGCTGTACTTCCAAAGACATCATCTTAGCCCTTTTGGCCAAGATCGGCGTTGGGGGCGGCACAGGGCATGTGTTTGAATATCGCGGCGAAGCGATTCGCGCCCTGACGATGGAACAGCGCATGACCATCTGCAACATGAGCATTGAAGGCGGCGCGCGGGCAGGGCTAATCGCCCCAGACGAGACCACGTTTGAATACATCAAAGGTAAAAAACATGCACCACAAGGTGCCGCCTGGGATGAAGCGGTCGCCTATTGGCGCAGCCTCACCTCCGATGAAGGCGCGGTTTACGACAAAGAAATCGACATCGACGCCAGCGCCCTGGAACCGATGATCACCTACGGCACCAATCCCGGCCTGGGCATGAAGATCACCGACAACATTCCCGATCCGATGGCCATCGGCAACATCAGCGAACGGCAGACGGTGGAAAAGGCGCTGGTCTACATGGATTTGCAGGCGGGTGTGCCGCTGCTGGGGCATCCGGTAGACGTCGTGTTCATCGGCAGCTGCACCAATTCGCGCATTTCTGATTTGCGCCAGGCGGCCGAGATTTTTAACGGCCGTTCCATAGCCGAAAACGTGCGCGTGATGGTCGTCCCCGGTTCGCAGGACGTGAAAAAGCAGGCGGAAGCCGAAGGGCTGGATCGCATCTTTAAAGATGCCGGGGCCGAATGGCGCGAAGCGGGCTGCTCGATGTGCATCGCCATGAACGGCGATCAGCTCCAGCCGGGACAGTACGCCGTCAGTACCAGCAACCGCAACTTTGAAGGCCGCCAGGGCAAAGGCGGGCGCACCTTTCTGGCCAGCCCGCTGACTGCTGCCGCAACGGCCATTACCGGCCGCGTCACAGACGTGCGCAGTTTGCAATAGCGAATAGAACGCAGATTTGCCTGATTTACCTGATAAAAATGATCAGGGCAATCAGGTAAATCTGCGTCCCATTCATAAAGGAGAGACACAATGGAAAACCCAACCTACCAGATCAAAGTACGCTACGCCGTGGAATGTGTAAAACATCTGCTGCCGCAGGTGGATGCAGCGACTTCGCTGGTGCTGGTTGGGGACCTTTCCCAGTGCCGTTTAGGTAAGTTGGATGGCGTGTTACACGAGCCGATTGCCGTGGAAAACCCGGTGTTTCGGGAGAGTTACGGCCGTCTCACCATTCCCCTGAGCGGCCTGAACAAGTATGAGCTAAAAAAGAACCAGCTGCCCCGTATCGGCCTGCGCCAGCGCATTACCGAAGTGCAGTTGGAACGATACGGCCGTCTCCTTTTCCACGCCCCCAACCAGTTCAACGACAACGCCATCCTCAGCGATTGGTTCCGACCCCATTTTGTTCAGGAACTTGTACACGAGGGCATCATCACCGTCGTCCAATCTGGCCAAAGCGCCACGACGACGGTGGGGGAACGGCCGTTTCGCTTTCGGTTTACTTATCAATAGATACTCAAGGTGCGACGCACTTTAAAAGTGCGTCGCACCTAAAAGAGAAAATTAT
>JBNKLQ010000167.1:0-13573 GCA_050292445.1 Promineifilaceae bacterium (SeqCode)
CTTCTTCAAATGGCTCTTGAATTTCTGGCTTGATCGTGCCAAGCATCGTTACTTGAACAGGGCCATCAGATGAAGATGCTGTCTCAGTTGTGTCTTCTACCTCTGTATCAGACGAAGCTGCTGTGTCGCCCGTGTTTTCTTCCTCTGCATCAGATGAAACTGCTGTATCGCCTGTGTTTTCTTCTTCTGCATCTGCTGGCGTATCCGACGTACCGCCGCAACTGATGAGCATCATCGCAATTAACAATAATAAGAAACCAACGACTAATTTTTTCATTATCTTCTCCTTAATTCAAATATCGACCGGGGAACAATCCCGTAATACCCTAAACTTAATGTTTAAACTCAGGCCAAATTTAGTTTGTGGAAGGTCTGTTTTACTCTGCTCTGAATCACATCATATGTTTCGTCTCCTTTTTGCTTTCATCATCAGCAAATTCACATCATCCCATTTCAATTCAACTGCAATAGCAAACTTTCATGCGCCTTCACCACAACGCTTTCGATATTGATGTCTTCCATCGCTGTGAACAGTGAAGAAAGTTGTAAAACAACTCCCTGCGCCAGGCGGGATAAATCCAATGCAAATTCCGTATCGGCGAAATTAATGACGATCAGTAATCGCTGTTCGTTATATTGCCGCAGGTAAATCAAGGCGTTTTCCGGGGCATCCTCCACCATAACAAAGGAACCACACTGCAAAGCCGGTAAGCGCTGCCGCAATGCGATTAATGACCGGTAAAACTCGAGCGTTGAAGTTGGATCCCCTTTCTGCATATCGACGTTGACTGTCTGGTAATTGTCTGCCAGCGGTAACCAGGGTTTACTGCCCTTCACCGTAAAACCACTGTTGGCCCCGTTATGCCACTGCATGGGTGTACGGGCAGGATCGCGCCCTTCTTCGTTATCCAGATAACCCTGTGCCATCAAGTCTTGCCTTTGTTCTTGGGGCACAAGGACATCTGTCATGCCCAATTCGTCGCCGTAATAAAGTGTGGCAACGCCCCCTAATGTGAGCAGGAGCATGCCGACAGAACGATGGTTGAGCCAACCATATCGTGTGGCAAGCCTGCTGATGTCATGGTTGCCAAATACAAAATTGGGAGTCGCTCCTGCTGGAAGGGCCGCGTAATAATCCACAACTGCCTGTTTCATCATGTCCGCCTGCCAGGGCATGTGCATGGGAATAAAGTTGAATGGCAGGTGTATTTCGTCGAGATTACGGCCGTAAAAAGAAACCAGCTTAACGGGATTCAAATCACCTGTTTCACCAATGATGACACGACGGCCGTCGTACTCATCAAATAACTGCCGGAAATCACGTAGCAGGTCATGGAGTTCAGGTTGGTTATGGACATAGGTATGCTTTTGCAATAACTCTGCGCCTAACTGGTCATCAGGTTGTGGCATATCCGGCATCTCGGCATGCTTTATCAGCAGCGTCACCGCATCCATACGAATCCCATCTGCGCCACGATCCAGCCAAAAGTGAAGCGCATCGTGCATGGCCTTGACAACTTGTGGATTTCGCCAATTAAGATCGGGCTGGTTTTTGGAAAACAGGTGTAAGTAGTATTGTTCTGTTTGACTATCCCATGCCCAGGCACCGCCCCCGAAGAATGAAACCCAGTTGTTGGGCGGTTCGCCGTTTTCTTTAGCATCTCGCCAAATGTACCAATCGCGTTTGGCATTATTGCGGCTGCTGCGCGACTCCATAAACCAGGGGTGCTCGCTCGACGTATGATTGGCCACATAATCCAGAATCACTTTGAGTCCCCGGTCATGGGCACTTGCCAGCAGTTGATCAAATGTTTCTAATGAGCCAAAGAGCGGATCAATGTCACAATAGTCTGTTACGTCATACCCAAAATCCGCCATCGGGCTAGGAAATATCGGCGACAGCCATATCGCATCAACTCCCAGTTCTTGAAGATAATCGAGCCGATTGATGATGCCCTGCAAATCGCCTACCCCATCCCCATCGCTGTCTTGAAAACTGCGAGGGTAAATTTGATAAATGACGCAGTTTTCCCACCAGCGTGCATTCTCTGCGGCCGTTTTCTGAGGAAAAAGGTGTTTTACTGAACGATCTAGTTTGTAAATATCCATATATCAGAAAGGTCTTACTCTATAATGAAAGCTCTTACATTTAGAGCAAAAAAAATTATTACAGTATTTCCGAAAAAACCAACTATGCCGTGTCTCGTTCCATCAAAGTAAAAGGCAAAGAAATAGACTGGATTTCGACATCCTCACTTTGCTCCATCAGTTCCAACAGCAAATTTAACGCTAGTTGACCTGACTCTTTTAACTGCTGGTGAATGGTGGTCAACCCAATGTATTCTGCGACTGCAATGTCATCAAACCCCATCACGGCCACATCATCAGGCACTTTCCGTCCGCTTTCACGGACAGCACGCAGCGCCCCAATGGCTTGCGTGTCGCTGCCGGCAAAGATAGCCGTTGGCGGAGACTCCATTAGGAGCAATTGGCGCGTCAGTTGAAAGGCCGATTCCATCCCAAAGGGACCTAGCTGAACATAATCATTTGGCAATGCCACGCCATTAAGCGCTAAAGTTTGCCGGAAGCTGTCCAGTTTTTGGTCTGAAAATGTCCCTAAATAATCAGGTTGGCCCATATCGCCAATATACCCAAGCTGACGATGTCCTTTAGCAAGCAGATATTCTGCCGCTATACGGCCGCCTTCTTTATCATCGTGTATGATCGTAGTGATGTTACGACTGACACTAGATTGGCTGGAAGGAACGATTTGGACGGTGGGCAGTTTTTGTTTTAAGAGGCGGGTGACGGCCGTTTCGTCAATCGGTAAATCGATAGCAATGAGTCCATCCACCCGGCGTGTCATCGGTAATTTTGTCAGATAACCATCCCGTTGAGCGGGGGAATCAACATTGTAAATAACCGGTTCATAAGACGTACCAGAAAGCGCAGTCACCAGGCCACGCAGCCGTTCCACAAACGAGTCAGATGTGAAAGAAGGGGTAAGAATACCAATTCGCCCGACGGCTTTACGGGCCCGCGTGATGGCCTCAAATTTGGGGACAAAGCCAAGCTCATCTATCGCATTAATGACACGAGTTCGCGTTTCTTCGCTGACTTGTTCAGGAGAATTAAGCACCCTTGAAACGGTAGCAATACTGACCTGAGCCAGTTCAGACACGTCGTATATTGTGGCTTTTGGCATTTATGCCATCCCTCGATAAAAGAAATGAATATGGAAGCATTTTACTATCAATGTAAGCTCTTACATAATATGGCAGGAACTTTAAATTGTCAAGACAAACCAGCCAAAAAGCCAAAATCGTTTCATACACCGGCTTCCAGTTATGCCTGCTCGAAAAAACATAATTGTGTATTGCCATAGGTACGGCTATCGTACAGTGTCAATTTTTGCAGCGCGAGGGGTTCATACTCTTTGGGGTCAATTTGCACCACGACAATGCCTGCGGGGGTTAGCCAGGCAGACGGCCGTTCGTCCAGCACGTCCATCACCTTTTGCCATAAACCTAAATATTGCGGGGGCGCGATATAAATGAGGTGGAAACGGCCACTGCTTGTAGCAGCCCCCTCACCCACCGCGCTCCGATTCAAATAATCAAACGCATCGGCCTGCACCACTTTGGCGCGATCTTGCAACCGGGTTGTCTTTAGATTTGCCTCGATGGTTTTGATAGCCGGGCGAACCTTGTCGATGAATACCACCTCGGCCGCACCCCGGCTAAGTGCTTCGATACCCACCTGCCCCGTTCCGGCAAACAGGTCCAGCCACACCTCATCATTCACCTTGCCCAAAATATTGAACAGGCTCTCTTTGACGCGATCCATGATGGGACGGGTCGAATCCCCCGGCACCCGCTTGAGTCGGCTCCCCCTGGCACTACCGCTGATGACACGCATTTCGGTAATCGGTGAACGGTAATCGGTAATCAGTGATCTTGCTACCGATCACCGATTACCGATTACGGTTCTACTGTCGCGAAGCGACAATCTTGGCAATGTCATCAGGATTATCCGCAACCATGACACCGGCAGCGCGTAACGCTTCGACTTTGCTTTCGGCCGTACCGCTTTTGCCTTCAACAATGGCCCCAGCATGCCCCATCCGCTTACCGGGAGGCGCTGTACGGCCAGCAATGAAGGACGTTACCGGTTTGGTGACGTGTTGAGCAATGTAAGCAGCCGCTTGTTCTTCTGCATTACCGCCAATCTCACCAATCATCACAATTTGTTCAGTGCCCGGATCGTCCTCAAACAAGGCCAGCACATCAATAAAATTGGTGCCGCTAATGGGATCACCACCAATCCCCACACAAGTGGATTGGCCTATACCCAATTTGGTCAGGGCATCGATCACCTCATACGTCAGCGTGCCACTTTTGGAAACGACGCCGACGTTTCCAGGCATGGCAATGGAACCAGGAATAATGCCTACTTTTGCTTCACCAGGTGTGAGCAAGCCGGGGCAGTTTGGCCCTACCAGCCGAACATCAAGCGTATCCAGGTAGGCACGAGCAGCAATCATATCCAAGACTGGAATATGTTCTGTCAGGCAAACAATCAGGTCTATATCAGCATCGGCAGCCTCATAAATAGCATCAACGGCAAAACGCGCTGGCACAAAAATGAGGGAGGCATTGGCACCTGTCGCTGTCACCGCTTCTTTTACGGTATCAAAAACAGGTACTTTTTTGTCATCAGTGCTAAACCATTGGCCGCCTTTGCCTGGGGTCACACCACCAACGACGTTAGTACCATATTCAATCATCTGGGTTGTGTGGAAGCTGCCTTCCCGCCCAGTGATACCTTGAACGATCAGGCGTGTATTTTTATCGACGAGAATGCTCATTATTTGGCCCCCTTTGCGGCGGCAACCGCTTTTTGTGCTGCGTCTGAGAGGGTAACGGCCGTTTCCATTTCTGAGTTTGCTAAAATAGCCATCCCCTCCGCTGCATTTGTTCCAGCCAGACGAACCACCATCGGCACATCCGTCTGCACCTGATTCAAAGCTTCGATAATCCCCTTAGCTACTTCATCCCCACGGGTGATGCCGCCAAAAATATTGATCAATACCGCTTTAACACTTTCGTCTGACAAAATAAGCCGCAGTGCCGTGGCAACCTGTTCTGCTTTGGCCCCACCGCCGATGTCCAGGAAGTTGGCTGGTGCACAGTTATGTTCTTCACCAAATTTCTTCACCACATCCATGGTGGCCATTGCCAAACCGGCTCCATTGACCATACAGCCAATATTGCCTTCCAGCTGGATGAGATTAATGCCGCTGAGACGGGCTTCTTTTTCTGCGGCCGTTTCTTCATCCACGTCCCGCATCTCTGTCAATTTGGGTTGCCGGTACAGCCCATTATCATCAATCGACATCTTGCCATCCAGGGCCATTAGCTTACCGCTGCCGGTAATCACCAGTGGATTTATTTCCGTCAGCGACGCATCATTGGCCTTAAAGCAAGAATACAAACCAACCACAATTTTATGGAAATCACGCCACAAATCGCGCGGCAAATCCATGGCCGAAGCCAGATACGTTGTTTGGTAACTGCGCACACCTAGGGCTGGCTCAATGTAGGCTCGGAAGATCTTTTCCGGAGAGCGTTCATTGACTTCTTCAATGTCCATGCCACCTTCAGCAGAAGCCATCACCATTGGCCGCCGTTTGGCGCGATCAATCAGAACCGCCAGGTAGATTTCCTGGTCAATGCCACCAGGGGATTGTTCATCAATGAGGACTCTATGGACCTGAAATCCTTTGATATTCATGCCCAAAATTTGGCTGGCAGCCGCTTCGGCTTCATCTGGGTTATTGGCCAGCTTGATGCCCCCAGCCTTGCCACGTCCACCAATTAACACCTGCGACTTAACGACAACCTTGCCGCCCAATTCCCGGGCAATCTCACGCGCCTCAACAGGTGTTGTGGCGATGTCACCGTGGGGAATCGGCACGCCGTGTTCGGCAAATAATCGTTTTGCTTGATATTCGTGCAGATTCACTTACACACTCCTTATTAGTGGGGATTTCCATTAAGTGATTTTGAATGGATTGGTCTGTTTGGATTTTGCGGACGGAGCATTTGCTGCCCGCATTTTGCCTTGAAAAGTACCAAAAAATTATAACACGCCCCACCATGAACGGCGAGAGCATCGCACCATCCGAGGCACAGTAGTAGAACATTTGTCACGTTGACCCGGCAGCCTTAATCCTTCCATAATCTTAGGACGATGACGACGTTATCTGCTTCAACTTCTTTGTCCCTCGACAGTGATGAGTTCCTGCTCATCACACATCCAAAGCTACGGGCGCAGCTGCTCCAGGCACGCCTATTTGATGAGTTTAGCGCCAAATGTGTTATCCAACGTGATGAGGATGTTTACCTCTCGCTACGAGAAATCCCAGATGAGACACAGCGCCGGGAGGTTAGCTGGGCCATTTTACGTTTGCAAATGGGGGCAAAGTTGAGCGCACAAGAGTTACCAGACACCTTGCAAACGGCCTTGTCACCTGTGGTCACAGGCCCTTCGCCTTTGATCCGGGCGCTTGTTTGGGGATCAGTTTGTGGCGTGATCGGCGGGGTGCTGGTGATGGCGATTGTCGGTTTATTTACAACGATTCTCATGGTGCCAGCAGATTCTTACACGAGCTTTATGGCCACGGCCGTTGCCTTTGTCTTATCGGGTGCCCTGCTAGGCATCGGAGCCACCATCTTCTTTTGGCGCAAATTTAGCCAGTAAACGGCCGTTCCTCTCTCCCCCCTCTCTACTCAGACAAAGATTGTAAAAAATCCCAAATCGCTTCAGCCGCCAGATCGTTGCCTGCCTGATTCCAATGCGGATCGCCAAAATGATACAGCTCGCCACTTTCAATGCTGCTCTGCCAAAAAATTGGCGTCAGGTTGAGAAAATGAATCCCCGCTTCAGTCGTAAAATCAGTCATTAGCTGCTCCTGAGCTTGCGTGGTTTCGCTAAACCGATCATAGCTCAGAAAAGTAGGCTCCCATTGCAATGTGCCGCTGTCACCCTCGCTTAGCGTTACCGTCACGGTGCGCTCCAACACATTATTCACATCCACCTCATCCCAGACGCGGGACCACAACACATGCTCTTTGCTGGGAATGTAAACTACCACCAGCTCGGCACCTTGGGCAGCAACTTCTTCATTTAAGGCAATGAGGGTGGATTTTACGGCCGTAAACTCATCACTAGCCGCCAACGTCTCATAATCTGCACTCAATGGCAGCAGATGAACATCTTTAAACACTGTCTCAATTGGCCCGGCCTCACTGTTGGCCACGATGGGATAGCGATAATCTGGCGCTTCTTCCGCTTCTGGAGGAAACAGTTGCTGCCACAGGTAAGTCACAAAATGTGGTGTAAGCAATCGTCGAAACAGCGACACATCCTGCATATCGTATTCCCGCCAATCCAAACCACTTTCTCGGCGCTCCAAATATTGCTGCGTGTTGATGATGTCATTCCCTTCAAAGAACATCAGCAGGACATATTTTGGCTGTTTGTCCAGACCAAACTGCCGGATTGCTTCCGCCTCGTTGAGCGTACTCCAGCTGGGCGCTCCTAGCGCCAGAATCTCCTGCCCAGTATACTGCTCTAATCGCTCAATCCAGGTGGTGGGCGCGGTGCGAATCGTAAAAGAATCCCCGGTAATCACAATGTCATACTGATCTTGCCAGACGGCTGGCTCGTTGGGAAAACCGTGATCGTCGGTAACAAAACGGTACTCAAAGGAATCATCCCGGTCGGTGGGCGCGGTGCTGTCATCTGAATTAGCCAGGTAGGGATTGGCCGGATTCCACAAGCCCTCCAGCTTAAAGTCTGGCGTGTAGCGGTAGCCAATGCGCACGGGCTTGTCGTAAACAAAGTAGGGCTGGCAGATATACGTGCCGATAATGGGGTCCGAGGCACACACTTCAATGGGAATGAGCTGGTAAAACAGCCGAAAGCCCACCTCGATAGCAATAACCAGTGTCAAAAGCGTCACAAAAAGGGGGCCAATGATATTAACGGCCGTTTTCCAGCCAGATTTCTTTTTCTCAGATTTTGTTGAATCGCTCATTATGAATCATACGTGCGCCCGTTGGCGCATCACCTCAAAAGCCACAATCGCCGCCGAAGCCACCACGCCTAGCGATTGCTGGAATTTGGGCTGCTGGTACGGAATCTGCAAGATCAGATCCGCCTGAGCCAAGAAGGAGCGCGTCACGCCTCTACGTTCGCCCCCCAGCAGCAAAAAGAGCGGATCGATTAAGTTGGCATCGTAAAGAGAAACGGCCTGTTGGTTGCTGGTAGCCGCAATGCGCAAGCCCAAATTGCGAAACGTGTCAGCGGCTAATTCGGCCGTTTCGGCAATGGCAATGGGCATCTGCTCCGACACACCGGCTGACGCCCGCGCCACCACGCCAGCGGCCGTAAACCAATTCCGTGGCCGCACCACCACACCATCCACCCCAGCAGCATACAACGAGCGCAGCGCCTGGCCAAAATTAAAAGGGTCTTCAATGCCATCCAGCATGACCACAAACGGCCGTTCCTTACCCACGCTCAATGAGTCTAACGGCACAAACTGGCGCGGTCCCGCCGCTGCCACCACACCACCATGTGACTGGCCCGTGACCCGTTCACCAATGAACGCTTCATCTACAATCTGTAAAGGAACCGCTGCCTGACCTGTAAGCCGCTGCAAGTTAGCCACACGCCGCTCCCAACGACGGCCGTTTCCCTTTTGCACATAAACGGCCGTTACTTCACGGCAACTGCCCCGCAAGGCGGCTTCTACCGAAATCGTTCCTTCTAGCCAAATCGTCTCGTCGCTCATTTGCCTGATTTTGCCTCAACTACCGCATAACGCAAATAGGGGCAGGTCTCAGACCTACCCCTACAAAGATAAACAATGAAATATTTGGTTAGCTAGACGCTATCCACCACCAACTGGCGGCGTGGCCGTCGGCGGCGTGGTGAAGACGGGGTCCAGCACCGGCGTCGTTGGCGTCCGACCCCGATCATACTCGGTCAGGGTCAGGTTGCCCGTGAGTTGGGCATCAATAAACGCAGCCAGGTTCTCCAACTGCTTCGTTTGCAACTCAGAGGCAGACAACGGCCGTACTTCCCGACCCGTTACCTCGATGAGGTAATAAAGGGTTGTTTCCGCATCTACCGTCCGGGAAATAACACCGCTTGGCTCACCAACCGGGAGAGCAAAAGCAGTCTCAGTAACCTCAGCCCCAAAGCTGGCGGAAACCGCATCCTCGGTGCGCCACAAAACCTCGCTCGCCTGTGCCGTTGATCCAGATGCAGGATCGGCGGGCAGACTGCGAATCTCATTCCAAACCGAAAGATAGTCTGAAGAATCAATCACCGCAGCACTTTCGTTCGCTTCCTCTTCTGTGTCAAACTGTAAGACAAAGAAGCTCACCTGCTCCGCATCTTCTGCCAGTTCGCCTTCTTCAGCTAACGCTTCAATGAGACGCTCCCGGTAGATTTGGTTACGCACAATTTCGCGATACTGATCCTCGGAAACGCCAAGATCTTCAAATTGAGCCACCAGGCCACCAAACTCTTCCTGAAATGACTCAGCTGAAACGGGCGTGGCCGTAGGAGCTGGCGTGCCGGTTGGTCCCAGCGTGGCAGTAGGGAATGGGGTGCTGGTAGGGAGAACATCGGTGATAACGGCCGTTGGAATCGGTGTCACAGAAGGCGTTGGCTCAACCGTTGCCGTTGCCGTAGGTGCAGGTGTAGGCAAGCCACCATCAAAATAATTGAATGTGGGACCAATTTCAGCATCAACGTCTGCATCAGTTACCGTAATACCTCGCGCCTCGGCCGCTTGCCGAATAACAACCTCATCAATCATCTGGTTAAGCGTATTCTGGCCCAAAAGCTCAGCCTGCAGCAGATCGTTGATCGCCTGACCAGCAAACTGCTGCACCACGCCTACATTTCCCTGGAATGCTTCTAGCTGGTTTTCCAACAAGATAATCCGCTGGGCGCGCTCAAAGCGTACCCGCGCTTGCCAATCTTTCAAGGAAATCTCTTCCTCGTTTACAATGGCAACGGGGCGATTAGGGGCTACCACCAATTCATTAATAGCTGCGGCCAAAAAAACCAACAGCAACAAGCCCCCCACAATAGCCACACCAATGCGAATCTGGCGTGTCTGTTGGGCGTGCTTGCGCGCCATCAGTACTTCTTTGCGTGATCGGCGTTCCCCTTCATTTGTCGTTGTCTCTTGTTTCTTTGCCATAAGATTATGAGTTTATGTGATTATTCGTCGGCAAACGGCAATAAGGCAATGTGCCGTGCCCGCTTAATAGCCACCGCTAGCACACGTTGATGCTTGGCGCAGGTCCCAGTCTGGCGACGGGGGCGAATACGGCCGAATTCATTCACATAGCGACTCAACATCTCATGCTGTTTGTAATCAATCTCTATCTTATTATCAGCACAGAAGCTGCAAGAGCGCTGTCTTCTTGGTCCTCGTGTTCTTGATCTTGAACGCATTTTTTAGTTCCTCTCAAATCAGGGTAAATATCCCGTCTATCAAACCGTGGTGTCAGCCAGAGCAATCAACTCATGGGCAATCACTTCTGTTCTGAAATGTTTGCGCCCGCTGTTGTCATCCCAACTGCGCGTTTGTAATCGCCCTTCCACATAAACTTGCTGGCCATGCCCCAGGCGCTTGCTGCTAATCTCAGCCAAACTGCCCCAGGCAACTACGTTGAACCATTCTGTTTCTTCATGCCTGGCCCCATCTGATGAGGTCCAGGTTCGGGAAGTAGACACGCTGAACGAAGCAACTGAACGACCATTGGGCGTCTCGCGCACTTCTGGTTCACCATCGACCCAACCAATTATCATTACTTTATTCAGCCCCTTGTTCATGACACACTCCCAACAATAGGGGGATTTACCCGTTGTTCGCTTGTTAATAAAAATTAAATACTGGTTAATGCCCCATTGCACAGCATGTCAGCAGAGTTAACCAGCTAAAAAAAACTAACAGGCCTCGAAGAGAGCTGTGCTCTCGTTTTTGGCAGACCTGTCAGCGCCATCATTATTTTTGTTCCTTGCGCACAATCATGTAGCGCAAAATATCATCCGTGTACTGCATATTTCGTTCAATATCCGCAAGACGCTCTGGGTCTAATTTTGAATTGAACAAAATGTAATACCCTTCTGTACTATTGCGAATGGGGTACGCTAAACGACGTTGCCCCCATACATCTTGTACCGGCTTATCGTCTTCGGCTTCACCGTGGGTCAACCAACCAGAAACACGCTCTATCAGTGTAGAACGAGCCTCATCATCTAAATTTGTCTGAAAAATAACGGTAACTTCGTACTCTCGCACGTTGCTTACCTCCTTTCCTTGGAATTACTCTGGCGAGCTTTGCCCTTAAATTTAGCTTAAGAGCGGAAAGCAGCAGATATATAATTTTTTGCTGTGCAACGGTGGAGAATAATAGCAGACCTGCCAAGTTTTGCAAACCTGACAGGTCTTTCAGCTGGCGATATAATGCATACTTATGATTTCAAACCAAAATCGAACTTCTCGCAGCCTGCGCCTGGGGCTGCTTTTTCTGAGTCTGCTCATTCTGCCACTGCTATTTGGACAAAACACAAAGCCACTGGCAACAAGGGCACAAGGGCAAACGCGCCTGGTGCTGGCCTTTTACTATGCCTGGTACAGTCCGGACAGCTTTGGCCCTGGCTCCACCCCATTCCAGCCGGTATCCCCCTACTTTTCCACAGACACGGGCACTATTCAGCGGCAGGTAAACGAAGCGCAATCCGCCGGAATTGATGGTTTTGTACAAAGCTGGTATGGACCGGAAACGGCCAATAATCAAACTGAGACGAACTTTCAGGCATTGTTGAACATTGCTTCGGCCACAGGGTTTAAAGCGGCCGTTGATTTTGAAACCGCCAGCCCCTTCTTCGCCAGTAACGATGACCGCATCAACGCTCTGCGCACCTTGCTGAGCACCCATGCCAATCACCCCGCCTATCTGCGCGTAGATGGTAAACCAGTGGTTTTCTTTTGGGCCAACTGGGTTTTGTCGCCTGCCGAGTGGGTCACCATCCGCAATACGGTAGACCCAGACCGTAACAGCATCTGGATTGCAGAAGGGGGCGACACCACCTATCTGGATGCCTTCGACGGCCTCCATCTATATAACATTGCCTGGTCTGGTAATCCGGCAGGAACGGCCGCAACCTGGGCGGCCAATACGCGAGCCGCAGCAGCCACCTACGGCGGGTACAAATATTGGGTCGGCACGGCCATGCCCGGCTGGAATGCTGACCTGGTTGGCTCTAGTACTGCCCCCCGTGACCGGGCCAATGGCGATTTTTATCGCTCCACATTTGGCGGGGCTGCGGCCAGTTCGCCCGATATGCTCATCATCACCTCATTTAATGAGTGGAAAGAGGGCAGCCAGATTGAGCCGAGCGTGGAATATGGCAATTTTTATTTGCAGCTTACGGCCGAATTAAGCGCCGCTTATAAAAGTGGCAGTATCGCTGCCCCACCGCCGCCTACACAACCACCGCCAACACCCACCCTTGACCCTAACGCGACGCCAACCGCCACACTGCCACCGCCAGCCACCATCACACCCGGACCATCACCGACGCCACTGCCGCCAACGTTGACGCCCACACCGCTGCCCAGTCCAACACCCTTGGCTTCACCCACGGCCCAGCCAGACGGCCGTATCCTTTACACCGTGCAAACAAACGACACCCTCATCGACCTGGCTGATCAGTATGATGTTTCGCTGGAAAATTTGTATGCCTGGAACAACTTGCTGCCCAACAGCTTGCTCTCCGTCGGACAAAGCATCATCATTGGCTACACGGTGCTACCAGATGGCTCTACGCCGCTGGCTGGATTCCCAGACGCGCGCGTGAAGCCAGATGGCACGATTGTCCATGTGGTCGGCGGTGGGGACACGCTCTTGCTGATTGCCGCTACCTATGATCTGACGCTTGACGAACTATACGAAATCAGCGGTCTGGATGAAGGGGCTCTGCTGCAACTGGGGCAAGAGGTCATAGTGGGGCAGCGCCCCAAGCCAGCAACGATTGGCGGATCTTCAGAAGATCCAGAACTGGGACTGAGTGTGATTGAGGTAACGGTAATTGCAACCCCGACGGCCGAACCCACGGCCGTTTTCACCCCAACCCCCACGCTTACCAACACACCCACGGCAACGGCCGTTCCCACCCAGGCAGTTGCTGCTGTTGATACTGCAGAAGAAGAGCGTGTTGAAACGGCCGTAGCGCCCACACCAGAACCAGCTGATCCTGTACAGCAAACCAGTAATTTGCTTTGGCTGCTCATTGGCGCTGTGGCCATATTATTGGTAGCCAGCAGCATTCTCATTGTTGTAGCCAGGCGAGGATAAAAATGCTCAAATTTTTCTCAAGAAATCAACATTTTCCATTGCAATTCATTTGTTATAATCTCACCCGATGCGCGACGTAACACAAACAGTGTACACATTTTGGACCATACTGCTGCTGGCCG
>JBNKLQ010000168.1:0-13515 GCA_050292445.1 Promineifilaceae bacterium (SeqCode)
GAGAGAAACGGCTCAGCCAGCCGTACCAAAATTGCCACCAAGATGGCGATGTTGAACCCTGAAATTGCTATTATGTGTGTCATGCCTGTGGTGCGGAATGCTTCATCTAATTCGGGTGGTAAGCCGTTGTCGTTGCCCAGCAAAATGCCGGTGAGCAACGCCGCCTGCGGTTCGGGAACGAGTTGGGTAATGGTAGCTTGTGCCCGGCTCTTGAAGGCAAAGATTGCCTGGTAGAGCGGATTGCCCTCGTTTTCTGCCAGGACAGTGACATTAGGTAGCGACATGAGGCTGTGGATGCCTTGCCGCGCCAAGTAGGTGCGGTAGCTGAACGTTTCGCCCTCGGGTGGCGTTTCCAAAATACCCGTCACGCGCAGGCGGCTGCCGTAGTTGATGACGGGGAAACGGTAGGTTTGCACCTGCACCACACCTTGCATGGGTAGCTGTGCGCCGCCGCTCACCTGGATGCTATCTACCTCCACGCGTAAATTCACAAAGCGGTCACGCACGTCTGGCTCATCCACCACCAGCCCAGTGATGGTGACGTTGCGCGTGCCGTTGTAGTAGGCAATGTGGTTTTGGTCAATGGTGGGTACGGCCGTTCCGTACCGCATCGCGGCTAAGGCTAAAAACAGCACACAGGTCGCCCCCCAGCTAATTGGACGAGATCTGCGCAGGAGAACGGCCGTACCCAATCCCACACCAGCCACAATCAGCCAGATGGTCCAATCTAAAACCACAACAGAGGCCAGCCAAAGACCCAAAAACCAGGAAATTCCCAGATAAACAATCAGCATATGCGGTTTTCCCTTAACTCTTTTTGGACGGCACGCGCGTCACTATGAAACGAAAAGCATGATTTTGTTACAATACCCAGACACTTTTGTCACTATTTTTACCGAACTCGCTAAACTGGACAAATTCTCAGCAAACGCCACGATTTTCCTCTTCGGCAAACAATTTCTAACCTTCTGCTTATGCCTATTTACTTGACTTCGAGTCAACTCGAAGATGTAACATGGAGGCACGATGACTCAAGAAACGAATTACACAATTCAACAAGTAGCCAAACAAACGGGTCTTACAAGCTACACGCTGCGTTATTACGAAGATATTGGCTTGATAGACCCCATTGCTCGGGCCGCCAATGGACATCGGCGTTATTCTGAGGCAGATATAAACCGCATCATGATGCTGATGAAGCTGCGTAAGACAAATATGTCTTTGGATGACATGAAATATTTCATTAGCCTGTACCGAGAAGGAAGCGCTACGGCCACAGAGCGGCGTGAACTACTGGAGGTGCATCGGCAGGTGATTAATGAGCAAATTGAAGAATTGTGTGAGATCCGGCGATTCATCGATTATAAAATTGGACTCTATACAGAAGAGGAGAAAGCACACAATGAGCAACATGAAGTATCGACTATTGGGTAGAACCGGGCTGCTGGTATCAGAATTATGTCTCGGCACGATGACCTTCTACGGCAAAGGCTTTTGGGAAGTGGTGGGCAAACAAGGGCAGGATTTAGCCAACGAGATTGTGGCCCGTTCGCTGGATGCAGGCATCAACTTCATCGACACAGCCAATGTTTATTCCTTTGGCGAATCCGAAACGATGCTGGGCAAAGCATTAGAAGGCCGACCCCGCGAGGAGGTCATCATTGCCACAAAAGTACGCGGCCGTATGAGCGATGAGGTTAACAACGTTGGGCTAACCCGACACCAAATTATGCGCTCAGTGGAAGCCAGCCTGAAGCGCCTGAATACAGATTACATTGACTTGTATCAGATACACGGCTTTGATCCCGTGACCCCGTTTGAGGAAACTTTGCGTGCCCTGGATGACTTGGTTCATCAAGGCAAAGTTCGCTATATTGGCGCTAGCAATCTGGCTGCCTGGCAGCTTATGAAAGCCCTGGCCTACAGTGAGCAGCATCATTTGGCACGGTTTGAGTCGTTGCAAGCGTACTACACCATTGCCGGGCGCGATCTTGAGCGCGAAGTTATCCCGCTGGTGCAGGATCAAAACGTGGGGATCATGGTCTGGTCACCCTTAGCTGGTGGTTTGCTCACAGGCAAGTTTGATCGGGAAGGCAATGGGCCTGAGGGCACGCGGCGGGCCAACTTTGATTTCCCGCCAGTAAACAAAGATCGTGCCTTTGACTGTGTGGATGTGATGCGCGAAGTGGCTAAAGAACAAGATGTTTCTGTGCCGCAGATTGCTCTGGCCTGGCTGCTGCATCAATCTACTGTAACCAGTGTCATCATTGGTGCCAAACGTATGGAGCAGCTAGAAGACAATCTAAATTCAGTGTCAGTGAGCTTGACAGACGACCAAATGCAACGCCTAAACGAGGTGAGTCAATTACCGCCTGAATATCCGCAATGGATGCTGGCCCGCCAGGCAGACGGCCGTTTGCCGAAGTAACTTTCGCTTTCTCAAATTACATCCATAAGCAGTGCGAATCAGGAAATGTCCATCCAGGTTCGTACTGTTTTTTTGTAGATTGGATACGGCAGTTCCTCTTCCTTCCTCGATGAAACACGCAAAAAATCGGCTAGGCTGATACAGTCACTCTCTGAACGTTTCAGCATAGCCCATCTGTCCCTATGGAATTCATGGCGTGGGTTTGTTACAATACCCCGGTACCTTTGCAGCTATCCCTACTACGTCTAGTTTGCTGAGCAAACCATATGAATGAATTTCCGGCAGAATCCTTCCGCATTCTAGTTGTTGATGACAGCCAATCTATCTTGGAAATTGTTCGTTCCACGTTAGATCATTATGGTTTTCAGGTAATGACGGCCGAATCCGGCGAGCGTGCTTTAGAAATATTGGAAAATGAAGGATTGCCTCACCTGGCGCTGGTTGACATAAATATGCCGATGGGGATGGATGGTCTGGAGCTGTGTGACCGAATTTTGCAATATTGCGATTTGCCCATCATTATGCTAACGGCCGTTGAAGAAACCAGCACCATCGTAGAAGCCATTGACCGGTATGCGGAAGATTACATGAACAAACCGGTGAAGTCAGGCGAGCTGCTGGCGCGAGTACGGCGTGTGCTGCGCTCAATCGGCAATTTTGCTTACCCGCTGGCTCAATTTGTGCAGGTCGATGACAATCTTTCGGTAAACTTTGCCAAGCAAACGGCCGTTGTTCAAGGTGAAGAGGTGGGATTAACACCCACCGAAGCCAAGCTGCTCTATATTCTCATGCGCCAGAAAGGCAAAGTAGTCAGCACAGACTTTATGCTGCGCCGCCTCTGGCCCGCCGATACTGATTTTGCCGATGAAGATCGGCTGCGCGTTTATGTTCATCGTCTGCGCAGCAAAATTGAGCCAAAAAAGGGCGGTACTCGCTACGTTGTTTCCAAACGGCGCAAGGGGTATTCTTTCTTGCCCGACAAAACTTAAGGATTCACTGGTTTATTTTATTCTGGTTGAGCCAAACAATAAACTAGTTAACTTTGAATTGGGCTAAAATTCTTATAATACAAACCTTGTATATTTTCCTGATATTCCTCCATATTTTTGAGGCTTTTCATGACTGAGTCTGACAACATCAACCATCGAATTTTGGCCGTAGACGACGATCCATTTAATTTACGCATTGTAAGCCATGCATTGGAACAGACAGGCTACGCGGTAATAACCGCCGGTTCCGGCGAAGAAGCCTTGTCGATGATCACCCAGCATGGGCTCCCCCATATGGCCATTGTAGATATTCACATGCCACCAGGCATGAGCGGCTTTGAGTTTTGCCGCACGGTACACCAATTCAGTGACTTGCCGATTATTATGCTAACGGCCGTAAACGAAGAATCGACCGTCGTTGAAGGGCTAGAAGAACACGCCGAAGATTACATCATTAAGCCATTCAACCCCGGCGAACTCACCGCCCGCGTCAAGCGCGTGCTGCAACGCATGGGGGATTTTGCCTATCCACTGCAATCCTTAACACGCGTTGATGAACGGCTACGAATTGATTTTCCTGGACGCCAAGCCCTGGTTAATGGTAAGGCAGTTAGCCTGACCCCTACCGAAACCAAGCTGCTTTACATCCTTATGCGCAGCGCCGGTCACACCGTAAACACCGATTTTATTTTGCGCCGTCTTTGGCCGCTAGAACCTGCCTATGAGGATCGGCTGCATGTGCATATGCACCGGTTGCGCCGCAAAATTGAGGATAAACAAGATAAAACACGTCCGCGCTACATCACCTCAGAACGGGGCGTCGGCTATACGTTTCGCCACATCGACAACGATTAAAATCCATTCATGAAGTTGACAACGGCCGTTATTCGCCAGGCCTTAGCTTTGCCAGATTTTGACGTTCAATCAGCCCATTATCATATGCTGCCCACCGACCGTAACCGGCAACGCCCCCCAGAAATACCGGGAGAGCCGCGCATTGGCGGCGTGCTTCTGCTGCTGTACTGTCATGAACAAATGATGCATTTAGTCCTCACCCGGCGGCGCGACGATCTAAACTCCCACGCCGGGCAAATCTCTTTCCCTGGTGGCAAACAAGAAGCCAATGAAACGGCCGTGCAGGCGGCTTTGCGGGAAACAGAAGAAGAGATTGGCGTCTCTGCTGCCAGGATCACCATCTTGGGCGAACTTACCAGCATCTACATTCCCCCGTCTGACTTTGAAGTACATCCATTTGTGGGTTGGGTCAATGGCGGGAAACGGCCGTACTTTGTGCCCGAAGTTCGGGAAGTTGCTGAAATCATCGAAGCTCCCCTATCCCAACTGCTAGATCCCCACACCCGCGAAGTAGGCCCAATCCCCGTGCGCGGCGCTACCTACACTGTGCCTTACTACAATGTCAACGGCCATAAAGTGTGGGGAGCCACCGCCATCCTCCTCAGTGAATTCCTAGAACGCGTCCGCCAAACAGCTTCTTAAGCCCGCAGTTTTTATACAAATTTTATTTTTGATCCCATTTTTAACAAAATCTGTAAGGTACACGCCGTACTCTGGTACCAGTATCTCATAATCTCTATTTTTGCGGAAATCCGCAGGAGGAAGCTCAATATGCACACCTTGCCCCGATCTCGCTTTTTGGCTGCAGCCCTTATGCTGCTAGCCGCCTTCGCCTTTTTTACGCTGAACGTTGCACCCGCAGCGGCAAATCCGGAAATTGATATTGAAAAACACACCAATGGTGAAGATGCCGACTTCCCAACCGGCCCAACGATCCCAGTTGGCGATCCCGTTCTATGGGAGTACATCGTAACCAATACCGGACAGCTTTGGGCTCCCAATGTTGTCGTTACTGATGACCAGGGCGTGGCCGTTTCCTGCCCCCAGACCAGTCTGGCAGTTGGTGAATCTATGATCTGTACTGGAAACGGTATTGCCGAAGCTGGCCAATACGCCAATGTTGGCTGTGTTGAAGTAATTCGTAATGGTGAAGTAAAAGCCAGTGACTGTGATCCCAGCCATTACTATGGTGAAACCCCACCACCGCCAACGCCAACGCCGCCGCCCCCTGGTGGTGGTGAAGGCTGCACCCCTGGTTACTGGAAACAAGACCAACACTTTGACTCCTGGGTTGGCTACAGCCCAAGTGACTCCTTTGACGCTGTCTTTGGTGTTTCCTACGGTGGCACGCTGGTTGAAGCCGCCGATGCCAATGGTGGACAAGAAAATGCGCTGGCCCGCCATGCAGTAGCCGCTTTGCTCAACGCCTCCAGCAGTGTCGATTACTATTATACTGAAGCTGATATCATCAACATGGTGCAGGCTGCCTTTGCCAGCGGTGATTACAACGGCACCAAAGATTTGTTTGAATATCAAAACGAACTGGGTTGCCCGCTGAACTAGCTAAAGCGGAACAATTGATTTGAAGAAAGGGTGCTCCTGGTGGGGCACCCTTTTTTATTGACTGCGTCCAATAATCGTGGACGGTTCTGCATCCTGAGTGGTGGGCAAACGCACGATGAACTGGCTGCCTTCACCCTCTTTGCTGCGAGCCAGAATACGGCCGTTATGCAGCAGCACCAGTTCTTGCACAATCGATAGTCCCAAACCCGACCCGCTGCGTCCCCCTTCACGCACGCGCGATTTCTCTACCTGGTAAAACCGCTCAAAAATGCGATCCAGCTGCTCCGGCGGCATCCCCTTGCCCGTGTCTTGCACCGTGAGTTCAACCGCTCTATCGCCATACGGCCGTACCAACAAATGTACCCGTCCCCCCACTGGCGTATGGTTCAAGCCATTCTCTACCAGATTAGACACCACCTGAACCAGCCGGTCATAATCGCCCCAAATGGGCGGCGCTGGCTCTGCCTCAAACGTAAGATGAATCTGGTGAGCCTGGGCGCGCGGCAGCATGTTTTGGCGAACGGCCGTACAAACTTCGGCTAACTCCAGCATGGTGCGGTTCAGTGTCAGTTGTCCTGACTCAATCTTGGCCAAATCCAGCAGTTGGGCCACCATGCGCCCCATCCGCTCCGCCTCACCGTAGATAATGTTGGCTGCCTGCGTCTGATCTTCAGGGGAAACGGCCGTGCCGTCTAATAGTGCCTGGCTCCACCCCTGAATCGACGTGACCGGCGTCTTTAAATCATGAGAAACATTGGCCACAAAATCGCGCTGCGCCTGCCGCGTCGCCGTCACCTGTGCCGACATGCTGTTGAAGCTATCCGCGACGCGCACCACCTCTTCTGGTCCTTCCAGGGGCAGCTGCTGTTCGTATTCTCCTAGAGCAATCGCTTCGGCCGCTCCCGCCATACGCTGCAACGGTCGGGCCACAGAACGCGCAATGAGCCAGGCCAGCAGTACGGCAAACAGCACCCCCACCAGCCCAGCCCGCACAAAAGCCGCACCAAAGCCCAACTCGCGCAGCAGGGCCAATGGCCCCGGCTCCGGCACTGCATACACGACAACCCACTGCCCAAAGCCGCTGCTAGAAATTGCCCGCGTATAAACCAGCCAACGATTCCCGTCCGGGTCTTCAAAGCGGACAGCAATCGTATTGGGATCGGTTGTGGGCAAAGAATCACGCGGTAGCTCGACGCCTTCAATCCTGACCCCCACTAGGCTCTGGGAAGGATCTGAGTCGAAGATGATTTCGGCATTATTGGCGGTGGCAATGAGGGCCCGAACGTTGTTAGCTTCGGCCGTATCTGTCAATGTTTGCAAAAGCGCCTGCAAAAAGTTTTCCTGATCGGCCCCGCTGGCCTGAAGGCGAATAACATCATTGCGACTGGCCCGGCTGACAATATCCAGCCGCTGCAAAGCTGGCTGAAAGCGCAGCCGAGGTTGGAGACCCAGGGCCACCAGCGCCAGGGAGACCACAAACAGGGTCACCACAACGAGAAATGCGTAGGAAAGCAGCAGACGGCTGCGCAAAGAGCGAAACATAGGTTGCTTTAGACCCTAAGGGTTTGGCTGATTAGAAGCAGAAGTTGATTAAGGTTAAACCCTTAGGGTCTTGAGTGTAAACGGCCGTTATGAAACCGCCATTAAAAAAGTGTAACCACCCTGTAAAAATCAGTAATCGGTGATTCGGTAAACAGTAATTCAGTATACCGATTACCGCACACCGATTACTGGCTACTGACCAACTTATACCCCATCCCCCACACGGTTTCAATTGCCAGGCTGTCGCCCAATTTTTCCCGCAGATGGGCGATGTGGACATCAACGGTCCGGGTCTGGCCATAAAATTCATAGCCCCACACCAGATCCAGCAACTGGTCCCGCGACAACACAATGTTTTGATGATCCACCAGCGTCAGCAGCAGATCAAACTCCTTGGTGCGTAAAGGAACGCGCGTGTCCCCCACCGTCACCTCGCGGCTTTTGGGATCAATCGTCACCTCGCCAACCTGACGCACCTCGTCGCCAGCATTGCCACTGGCCGAACCGATTGTCCGGCGCAAAATGGCACGGACCCGAGCCACCAACTCGCGGGGATTAAATGGCTTGGTCAGGTAATCATCTGCACCCATTTCCAGCCCCACAATTTTGTCGATGTCATCGTCGCGGGCAGTGAGCATGAGAATGGGTACATTGCTGTCGGCTCGCACGCGGCGGCACACTTCCCAGCCATCTATTTCTGGCAACATCAAATCCAGCACGATGAGGGCCAGTTCATTCTCCTGCACCAGCTTCAGCGCCTGGGCACCATCCTGGGCCAGGATCACTTTGTAGCCATCTTTCTCCAGGTAAAGTCGGGCCAAATCGCGGATGTTGGCCTCATCATCCACGACAAGGATCGTTTCGTTAGGCATCAGCCAGCCTCGGGGATTTCGGCCACCATTTCGATTTCAACTTTCGCGCCCAAGGGCAAGCCGCGCACCGCAAAGGCAGAACGGGCTGGTGGATTATTGCCAATGTAACGGCCGTATACCTCATTCAGCCCACCATAATCTGCCATATCCACCAAAAAGACGGTTGTTTTCACCACATGGTCAAAGCTGGTGCCTGCGGCAGTTAGCACGGCGTGTAAATTTTTCATCACCTGCTCTGCCTGCGCCGCAATATCGCCCTCAACCATCTTACCTGTGGCCGGGTTCAACGCCACTTGGCCAGCAGTAAACAGCAAATTCCCCGTGCGCACCGCTTGCGAATAGGGGCCGACCGCCTTTGGCGCGTCATCCGTGTGAATAATTGTTTTCATTTTCTACTCCTTTGATTTGAGGTGAAAAGTGATAAGTGAACTAGCCACATCTCAGTTTGAGCGAGAAAAGAATAATAGGACACTGATTAACACAGATAGACACTGATTTTTGTTTTTTATCTGTGTAAATCAGTGTTCATCAGTGTCCAATTCCAAAAGTAATATGTAGCTAGATAAGTGAAAAGTAAGAAGAATGCCCACTTTTTACTTGGTAACTGGTTGCAGCCGCCACCCGCTACCCGCTTGCTGTGCCGGAATGGCCCACAGCTGGGGAGTCGTTGCTTCAATGGTGAACTGTAAATTTTTGAGCCAATCCTTACGGGCGGCTTCCACGTTAAAAACGACAAATTCCAATAACTTGAGGGCATCTTCTTGGGTCGTGACTGCTTCTATGAAGGGAAAGTTCTGGGGCTGGGTAGTGCGCTGGAATTGGGGCTGGCGTTGCACCATGTCACCGCCAAGTTGGCAGGCAGCTTCCGTGGGCATGTCCCAGGCAGGCACATACAGACGGCGCGGGTAGCCCCACAGCTGTTCAGAATCTTGCTGGGCCTGTTTGTTACGCCCCTGGGTCTGGCGGCTGGTGATGTTCACACGGCCGTTAAACACCCAAAGCGGCAGCCAGGCATCAATTGTTTCCGGTTCCACAGCAGGAGCGGCAAACTGGGGAGAAATGGTATCCAGACCAGTGTCATTGATGGCAACGGCCGTTTCACAATTTCCACAGCGCAGCACCACCACCTCCGGGTTTTGCGGCTTGAGGGGTTGGGCACAAGTAGGGCAGCGCAAAGCCAACAACTTCATCGCTTGCCCCCTTCTGATAATTCTTCCAGCACGCTCATGCCAGAGCGCAACATCTCCTGAACATCGCCATCCCCTCCCATAAGGCCACCCGTCAGCGCCGACATCAAACCGCTGCCATCGGATTCACCGGCCAGAGCTGCCTTTCGCGCACCTTTTTGAATCTCTTCCACCTCTTCACCATAACGGAAGGCGCGGTACCCAGCCGCAATTAGACCAATCCCCAGGGCAATAGGCATGAGGATAAACAAAAAGCTGCCATCATCATCGCTGTTGCCAATGAGCGTGCCCGCCAAAAGGGTGCCATTCACCAAAATGAAGTTGCCCACCGCCAGTCCACCCACCAGCGCCGCTGCCCGGTAGAAAATGTTGCCGGGCGCTTTGCCGTAGAGGATACGGCCGTTCACCCCATCCACCACCACCTGATAATTTCGCTTATGGTATTCATAGCGCGACACCCACAGCGGATAGTAAACAATCGACAAACGCTGCCGCAAAAAGTGGAACTTCTCAAAAAACTTGGTGCGCAGGTTGCGCACTTTGCGGCCACGGTAGGTAAAATGCCGCCCAGCTTCCTCCAGCGCATCGCTATGCGATTCCGACGGCTCAAACACCATCGCCTCGGCGTGCAGGCGGTCGCTGTCGTATGGTTGCAGCTGCTCTTTAGAGATGGCTACCTGATGCACGCCGTATTCAGCTACGTCAACGGCCGCATCGTTCCAATGCATCATCTCACTGATTTGCACCTCAACCGGGCGGGTGCTGTCCTTGCCGGACTTCACCCGGCCAAACATCCAGCCCGCCACAAACGATTCCACCCGCCAGTAGGGCAGATAAACCAGAAAGGTGTCTTTAATTTGGGCATCTTTGGCCAGGTCTCGCGCTTTTTTCATGCCTTGGAAGAAATTCCCCACCGTTTGCAAAGCGCGTTCCCGCTCCACCACCTGGGGTACCTGCCAGCGGCGCACGCCACGCACGCCCTGTACCAGCGAGTGCGTATGGCAAAATGGACATTCGACGATGCGATCCCCTTCGGCAACGGGCACCACGCCGCTGCATTCTGGGCAGGTGAGTCCTTGGGTTTTGTTAGTTGATTGTGCCATAGTTTGTTCGCGTAGGGGCGACCCGCCGGGTCGCCCTTACCAATGATTACACGCGGGCAGAAATGTAGGCAGCAATGCCAAAAATGGGAATGGCCAGCAAAACAGCCACCACAATATACCCTAAAATGCCAAATACAAGCCCTGTGCCATCGGTAGTAAAGAAGCTGATGGCCGGAATGAGTGCCGCGCAAAAGTAGAGGGCACAGCCCACAGAACCAATGGCCACGTAGGGTACCTCGCGCTTAGACGGGAAAATGCTGGCAAACACCTGGCTGCTGGCAGCGTCGACAACGGCCGTATACTCCCTCCCCTCAAACTGATATTTAAACAAATACAACGGCAGGTGCACCAGCGAACTCTCTTTGATTTGTCCAGCAGCAATCTTTTGATTCTCCGCCAGCCATTTACGCACCGTTTCCAGGGGCACCGTCGGCGCAATCGCATCGCCATCCATTGTATGATCGTATGCTTCCAGGTCAGAAGCCGGAATGCTTAGTTCGGTGATGTCAATAACAGAGAGAGCGGCGGCCGGTTTCAGCACCACCTTCTCCTTACCTCCTTGGTCTACACGCACCAGCCACATAGGGAACATCTGGAAAGACGGCCGTTCCAACGCCGCCTTTTTATCTAAATCCTTTACCGTATCATTGCCCCCCATCCAGCGGCGGACTGCGGCAGAAGCGGCCGTTTCATCCACCGTAGCACGCACGGCATAGTGCAGCACCGCACCGCTCTTGTCTACAAAGTTGGTCGCGCCGCAAAATTCGCAAGTAACAAATTGCGATCCTTGCTCTACGGGAAGAACGGCCGCACATTGGTGGCATAAAATTTGGGTTTCGGGGGAAGCTGTGGCAAATTCATCCATATCAATGGCATTGTACTCAAAAGACAAAAAAAGACGCAAGCCAATCTTCAATATACTCTTTTAAGGTTAGAATTTTTCGGTAGCTTTATACCAAGGCGCAAAGAAACCAAGAAACAAAGGTTTTTCTTTGTGCCTTCCAAACCTTTGTTTCCTGGTATAAATTTCTAAGGTCTCATAATTACGCACCTAAGTTTGTTTATGATAAACTCAGCAGTCGAGGATTTAAGACTCACATAACCAAAGAAAATCTGGCAGCCGGAAGCACATCTTTCTGAGCCTCCGTGTCTCTGCATTAAAATCAAGGAGCAACCAACCATGATCGATGTCAATCAGCTACGTCGCGGGGTAAGCTTTACCCAAGATGGCAATCTTTATAAAGTTTCGGAATACAGCCACAGTAAACCAGGGCGCGGTAAAGCCACCATCCGCGTAACCGTGCGAGATTTGCGCTCTGGCTCTAACTTCCAAATCACCTTCACCTCTGGTGATCGTGTGGAAGATATTCGGTTGGACAAACAAGTCTTCCAATATCTGTATGATGATGGAACTTTTTATGTCTTTATGAACACCAGCAACTACGAGCAAAAGCAGGTAAATCACCACGTTTTGGAAGATGACAAGGAGTTCCTTCTCGACAATATGGAATTGGAACTACTGATGTATGAAGGGGAAGTGCTGGATTATGTGCTACCCAAAACAATGGATTTTGAAGTCGTAGAAGCAGAAAATGCCGTCGCTGGCGATACGGCTACCGGTGCCACCAAAGAGGTCATCACCAGCACTGGCTTGAAAGTGAAAACGCCCTTGTTCGTTAACATAGGCGACAAAATCCGGGTCAACACCGAATCCCGCGAATATATTACCCGCGTCTGATTTTCTACCATTTTGGGTGAAACCGTTGCCCAATGTCACGGTTAATTGCTGAAAAGCGCTTTGAGCAGCATGGCTTAAAGCGCTTTTTGTTTTGCAGCAAGAAAGATATTGCCATTTCCCAGTGGATTGTGCTATAGTGCCAGCAGGGTTTTATGTTAATAAACGGCAGGTGAAACGGTGGGCAAAACGGCCGTTCCCCAATCTGCCACTGGCTACTTCTAGGAGGTCCTCCCCATGAGAACAGGTGTGTTTTCTTCGTTCCGCAGGATAGCCGTCCTGCTATTGCTTTTTGGGCTGCTGCTTGGTGTCACCGCCGCCACTACCCACGCCGCTCCCCAAGAAGCCCCCGCCGAAAGTTATGGTGTCTACCACACCGTGCGCTACGGCGAGACCCTTTCAGTCATTGCCCTCAACTACGGCGTCACTGTCTACGACATTTTGGCAGCCAATCCTCACATCGTAAACCCAAACCTGATTTACTACGGCACGGTCATTTTCATTCCCTATGCTTATACGCCACCCAGCCCTCCGCCTGTGCCACCGCCGCAGCAATACTGTCGTTACTACCACACCGTGAATTATGGTGACAATCTCATCAATCTTGGTCTGTGGTACGGTCTAAGTCCTTACACCATTGCCGAAGCCAACCACATTTACAACCTCAACTATATTTACGCCGGGCAAACGCTCTGCATCCCCTAAAGATAAATAGGACGCTGATAAACGCAGATATTCGCTGATTTGTATCTGCGTTTATCGGCGTTCATCTGCATCCTATTCTCTCAATCAAACAACAATATTCACCAGCTTTTGCGGCACAGCAATAATTTTGCGGATGGGTTGTCCGTTGATGTGCGCCTGCACGTTAGGGCAATTCACGGCCGTTTCCTTCACCATCTCTATCGACGCATCCGCCGCCACCGTAATCCGGTCACGAACCTTGCCATTCACCTGCACCACCACCGTGATTTCTTCGTCCCGTGTCAGCGCATCATCATAGGTGGGCCAGGGCTGGACGTGGACTGATTCACTGTGGCCCAGCACCATTTGCCATACTTCCTCGGCAATAAATGGCGCAAACGGAGCCAGCAGCCGGGCCATCGTACCAATGGCTTCCCACCATGCCGCAGCCCCAATTGCCTGTTCCCGCGCCTCATACAGACTGTTCAGATATTCCATCAGGCCAGCAACGGCCGTATTAAACCGAAAATCCTCCATCTCCTGCGTGATCCGCTGCA
>JBNKLQ010000169.1:0-13492 GCA_050292445.1 Promineifilaceae bacterium (SeqCode)
CTGCGCTTTAGCCCCTGGTTCATGGCCGAGCCACACGGACTGAATCCGGCAGGCGTGGTGGAAGCGGTAGTTGATGGCGTGGCGGCCGGACAGCGTGATTTTGGCGTGCGGGCCAACCTCATCGGCATCATCAGCCGCACGTATGGGCCGGAAATTGGCCAGCAGGAGCTGGATGCCTTGCTCACCCAGCGGGAACATCTGGTGGCGCTGGATTTAGCGGGGGATGAGAAGAATTTCCCCGGCGAATGGTTTGTGGACCATTTTAGGCAAGGGCGAGAGGCTGGCTGGCAGGTGACGGTTCATGCCGGAGAGGCGGGCGGCAGCCAAAGCATCTGGCAGGCTATCCGCGAGTTGGGGGCGACGCGCATTGGCCACGCCGTCCGCGCCGTGGATGATCCGGCGCTGCTGGATTATCTGGTGGAAAACCGTATCGGCGTGGAGACAAATCTAACAAGCAATGTGCAAACCAGCACCGTGCCCAGCTACGCCAGCCATCCGCTAAAAACGATGTTGGCCCACAACATTTTGGCCACCATCAACACCGATGATCCAGGCATTAGCGCCATTGATTTGCCGTTTGAGTATGAAGCGGCGGTGGAGAAGGCCGGGCTCAGCCAGGAGCAGGCAGTGCAGGCGCAGCAAAACGCGCTAGAAATCGCCTTTTTGCCAGCCGCAGAGAAGGAGTTGCTGCGAGCTAAAAAGCGACATGCAAGTGGATTCCCGCCTTCGCGGGAATGACGTTTAATTTTCGCAAATGTGGCAGCAGGTATGAAAATGAAGTTAATAAAGATAGTTCGCTGGTACCATTTTCTGATGAAACGCTAGAATTAGATTTGTATCATGGGATATGATGCAGTTTATTTTGTTGAATGATCAGCCCTCGAATTTGATTCACCGGGAAAACAATGAGTAAGATTCAGCCCATATCGCTCATGCTGGCGGAGCAAGAGCACGAGCAATCGGAAGAACTCAAGCGCGGCTACCAGCTTGGGATTTATACGCTGTTGGAACAGATCGGGCGTGGTGGTGAAGCGGTTGTCTGGTCTGGGTTTGATAATGTGCGTAAGCGTGTTGTGGCCTTCAAAGTTATTTCGACGGTTAGCAACGATCCGGCAGCAGCTTCCCTGGTGCCAGCCAATTTTGAACGAGAAGTCCATCTTGTTGCCAGTTTAGAACATCCCCACATTTTGCCCATGTATGAATTTGGCATGGCAGATACGTTTTCCTATTTTGTGATGGCGTACAAGGGGCTAGGCACGTTGGTCAAGCGCATTAATCGTGGGCCATTGTCATTGGTGGAAGTAGCCCAAACGGCTAGAGAGGTCTTGTCGGCACTTTCTTATTTGCATCAGCGCGGCATTGTGCATCGGGATATTAAGCCCAGCAATATTTTGCTGGACAGCCAAAGGCGCACCTATCTGGCTGATTTTGGCCTGGCGAAGGAGCTGAGCCAAAGTACGATGGTGCTGCACACGGGGCGTGGCACGGGGCCTTATGCGCCGTATGAGCAGCAAACGTACAACAGCATTACGCAGCAGTCGGATATTTACAGCCTGGGGGTGGTGCTTTACGAGATGTTGGCCGGGCAGCTTCCCTGGGGCGGTCAATTTAGTTTGGCCACGCTGCAAAGTGGGGAAAGTGAGGTGCTGCCAGACCCAGCGCTGCAGAACTCAGAAGTGACGGCCGAATTAACGGCCGTCTTGCGCAAATTCACCGCCTACCAATGGCAAGATCGCCCCCAAACGGCCGAAGCCGCCTATGAACTATTTTATGAAGCGTTGCCATCATCTGTGCAAAAAGAGGTCAAACCAACGTTACAGCCTGAAAAACTAACGGAGGAAAAGTGTTGGGCGGAAGATGTCGCCTTCTTGTTAGATACTCATCAGGCACATTGGCAGCCGGAAGATAAATTCCCCCTCGGTTTAACCCATCTGGCTTATTTGACTTCCTATTACGAACATGCGCCGCTCCCTGAGGATGAAGCGGTACAACAATTTCTGCTGCGGGGCGCTTTGGTGCATGATTACAATTTGGCGCAGTGGTGGCGGCAGACCTCACAGCCTGCGCTGCGCTGGCGAGTCAGCATCGAGGCGTTAGCAAGTGAAGATGAGGAAGTGATGGCGCGGGCGTTGGGGCTGCTGCTGCGCGAGCCACAAGATAATCTCCAAATGACGGCGGCCACCAGTACATCGCTGGAAAAGCTGGTTGATCTGGCAGTAACCCCTGGCGAGTGGCGGGTGCGTCGTGACGCTTTGAATGCGTTGGCGCACTTGTTGCCCCCAGCTACAGCGTGGCAGGCGGTAGGGATTTCAGCGGCAGGGGATGCGCGGTTGGCGCATCTGGCTTTGGATGAAAGTACGCAAGGTAAACTGGCTATAGACATCATATGCAGGCTGCGCAGCGAAACGGCCGTTCAAGCCCTGGTCGAAGCGTATGAAGCAGGCAGCTCGGATCAGGCGTTGGCCATTTTGCGACAAATTCAGCAGCAGGTTAGCAGTTTGCCTCGGGCGGTGCCATCGTACATCGGGGGTCGGCTGCGCTGGCAGCGTTTAAAGGAACTGTTGCTGGAAGATCAGGAAGGGCTGTCACTGGCTCGTAGCTTGCTGGGGTTGGGCGTGGGTGTCTTGATGAGCCTGCTTTTTGTGTTTGGCTACTTTTCGCTGCCCGCAGCGCAGGTGCAGGATACGCTGTTGGTGTCCTATCCGGTGAGTGATATTGTCACGATTGTGGAGGTCAATGATGCCAGCCTGGCACAGTACGGCCGTTGGGACCAATGGCCACGTTCCCTCCATGCTCAACTTATTGAGCAGCTCCAGGCGGCCGGGGCGCAGACCATTGTGTTTGATTTTGTTTTTGAGGCAGATACGGTTGATGACGCTGCGTTAGCTGGCGCGATGGCGGCGGCGGGCAACGTGGTGCAGCCGGTGTTGGTGCAGGGGGATGCCTATCATGATTTGGTGGGCCAGCTGCGCTATGAAGGCGTGGTCATGCCACAGCCGGAGCTGGTGGCGGCTTCAGCGGCATTGGGGCACACGGGGATATTGCATGATGAAGATGGCTACATTCGCAGGGTGCCGACGCTGATTTCGGTTGCGGGACGGCCGTATGAGAGTTTGGCCATGGCCGCGTTGCGCAACTATTTAGAGATTGGGTCAACGGAAAATAGTGCGGTGCAGAACGGCCGTTTATCTGTGGCCGGTCGTCAAATTCCGGTCGATAAGAATGGTGCGATGCGCATTTATTACGCGGGTCCGCCTGCCGAAGCAGAGGAAATGACGTTTACGATGGTGTCTTACCAGGATGTGTTGGCAGGTACGGTGCCAGAAGATTTGCTGCGGGGCAAGATTGTGCTGGTGGGCATCACGGCCACGGCCGAACCAGATCGTTACCTGACGCCGGTGAGTGACGGCCGTCCCATGTATGGTGTAGAAATTTTGGCCAACGTCATCGAGTCTATCTGGTCTGAACGGTTTATTCGTTTGCCGGAAACGGCCGTAATGGTCTTTATCTTGTTGGGATTAGGCTTGCTGGTGGGGCTGGTTTGTGTGCGCCCGGCAACGGGGTTGATTTTTGCGTTAAGTATTGCCGCCGTCTATTTCTTGCTGGCTGGCTCGCTGTTTGATGCCACCGGATTGATGCTCGATCTATATTTCCCCTTTGCCACCATTGGCTTGAGCTATTTATTCGTGACAGCTTACCGTTATTCGGTGGAGGTACGCCGCCGCCGAGAAATTTTAGGGCTATTTGCCAGCAGCGTGACGCCTGCGGTGGCCCAGGCCACCATTGATGCCATCAAGCAGGGCAAGATTGATCTGAATGGCCAGGAGCAGGCTTTAACGGTGCTCTTGGTGGAGATGCGTGGCCAGGCGGCCTACGCGGCCCGTCACGATCCGATGGATGTCTTGGCCATGCTTACTTTTTTCCGCAACAAAGTGGTGCAGACAATTCTCTCTTTTGAGGGTACCGTGATTCGGTCTGAACAGGGGGAGACGATGGCTGTGTTTAATGCCCCCTTGAGCCAGCCGGACCATGCCTGGCGGGCTGTGCAGGTGGCGCAAACTATTCAGGATGAAATTGAACGCTATCATCAATCATTGCCCGAAGATGCGCCCCAGCGCTCTATCTCTTTTGCTTTTGTGGTGAATACCGGGCGGGCCATTGTGGGCTACGAAGGGCCTGGCGGACCGAATACGCTAACTGTTTTGGGGGATGTTGTTGATCTGGTTGGGCCTATTGCGGCAACGGCCGTTGCCGGGCAGATTTTGCTGGGCGAGCAGAGTTACCTGGAAACGGCCGAACAGGTAGAAGCTGAGTCCCGCAAACCATTACATCTAAAAAATCGAGCAACGGCCGTTGCCGTTTATGAGGTTGTCGGGAAAGAAGTTGAGGAAACATCTTTCCCGTAAAAAATAAGACCTGACAGTTTTATGCAACACTGTCAGGTCTTTTTCTTTTTTACCTATTGAATCCTGCCGTTACGGTGTGCAAGCGCCTACCGTATCGCCATGTCCCAGATGGTCGGCAACGGCATCCGCATTCACCTCAATGGTCGTGCCTTTGTGGCAAATAGTAACCTTCTCCTCTACGACAGGCGTGTCGGTGGGTGCTGGTGCAGGTGTGTTGGTAGGTGCTGGCGCAGGTGTGTTGGTGGGCGCGGGTAGCGGTGTGTCGGTGGGGGCGGGTAATGGTGTACTCGTCGGACAAGCCCCCAGCGTGTCCCCATGTGCCAGATGTGCGTCTACGGCATCGGCAGCAATTTCCAGCGTGTTGCCTTTGTCCACATCTCCAGATGGATAGTGGCAGATCAGCACTTTTTCTAGTTCTGTGTCGCCCTCATCAGGCTGCTCATCAAGGGTGTCATCATCCGTGGGAACGGCCGTTGGCGTTTCGGTTGGTTCCTCTGTCGGTTCCTCGGTGGGTTCTGGTGTATCTGTTGGTTCCGTGGTCGGCGTCGCCGTTGGTTCCCTTGTCGGTTGAGTTTGCGGCACAACGTTTAGTTCCTGGCCAAGAACGGCCGTTACCTGGAAACCTGGTTCCACATCCACATACTTGTCTGCCATCGCCACGCGGACCACGCCTTCATCGACGGACACGACCGATATTTCGGCCGTTTGGGCTTCAACCGTAAATACAGTGCCGCGCACAGAGGCTGTGGAAGAGGGTGTTTTTATTTCAAAGGCATCGTCACTGCGCAGCAGTCGTACCACCCGGCTTAACGTTTTGCCAGAGAGCAGGTTGAGCCGAACGCGATAACTGTCATCGTTGTTGACCAGTTCGCTAACGGCCAACGTGGTGCCGCCAAAAAGATCGACGGTGCTGCCATCTTGCAAGCGTAGCTGGGCTGAGGCGGCGGTATCCAGGCGAATGGTGTCCCCTTCTTGCACCGTCATGACTTCTCCGGCGGAAACGGCCGTATCCCCCGTACTGGCAAAAATAACACCGCCGGCCTGGTTAACCACTACTTCGCCAGCCGAAACGACTAATGTTGCTTCTGCCCCGCCTGGCTGGGCCAAAACAAAGGTCCCCAGAAGGATTACCAACAATGTGGCTAAGCCGAAAGCCCAGGTGCGTCGATGGTACATAAAAAAGTTCCCCTTTCGTTTGTTGCGAATTGGTTTACGCACGGATTCCGTGCGCTGAACCGTATTTTTCTTTATGGATGCGCCTTTCCTGGCAGAGTCCATTAAATGGAGCAGAACCATACGATTGATGCCAGAATAACCGGCAATCTGAGCCACATCTTGTGTAAAGTTTGCTTCGCGTGGCTGTTTGCACAAGGCGAGCTTGGCCAACTGCGCAGGCTCGATTTTTAAGTAGGCTGCTAACTGTTCCCAGCTGACATTTTCTCGTTTGGCCTGTTGATCAACCAGATAGGCCATGAAAGAATCGTCTGCTGCCGCCCGTTTTGCTAATTCAAATAATGGTTTGTTCATCTCAATTTCCTCGCTGCATTTAGCGAATGGCACAGTTTGTCCCACCGCTTCTATTCTTAGTACCGAGGTCAGCGGCAAAGTTCGACAAATTTGTATTCATGGGGAACTACTTGCGAGAATCAAAGATTGATTGAACTGCAAAGGACGCGAAGAACGCAAAGAATTGAGGGTATTGTATCGAGGGGATTAATTTTGTTGGCGATTGACATAACGGGTCAGCTTTTTAGTGAGGCGGTCTTTGGCGCGTTTCACTTCACGTCTTTGTTCTGACAGGGGCTGTGAGGTCAGCTGCATGATTTCGGCGTAGGGTTCCGTTTCGCGGACGCCATTTAGCATTAGCAGAAACAGCTGGCGGTCTGTGGTACCAAGCTCTGCCTCAAACTGCCGCAGCATGGTTTGATTGCCTGAATCGCCGTTATCTAGCCACTGGTCAAGATAGAACGGTTCGGATTCCATATCCGTCTCTATTATCAGCTGGCTTTGAATGGCAGGCTCGTCGATGTCTAGCAACGGCCGTTTTTGCCGGTTGCTGCGGTCGAGGGCGTTGAGCAAATCGTGCCGGGCGGCCATGCGCAGGTAGGCAAACAGGGTCAATTTTTCGGGGTTATATTTGTTGGGTGCGGCATGATAAGTGAGCAGACTGTCGATTGCGGCCGTTTCGTGCAAATGGATTTCAACTTGACGGAACTCACGCTGCAGAAACTCAATGAGGTGCGGCAAGGCCAATTCAGACAGCTGAGCAAATGCTGTCGGACTGTCTTCATTCAAAATTTGTTGATGCTTCTGGATTTGCCAATGGCGTGATGGTTCAGAAGCGGGCATAAATTGTCTCCTGGAGTACCGCGTTCGTTATCGCACAGTATACCAATTAACGGGCTTCTGAGGGGAAATGACAATAGGAAAATCGGCAAAATTCTCGCGATCTTAACAGTAGATTTATTGGGCAGGTATCTTGTGATAATGGTTTTCACACAAAGAATGCGCTATCAGGGGCAAGGCCCCAATGTGTCACCGTGTCCCAGATGTGCGTCTACGGCGCTGGCATCTACCTCAATCGTACTCCCCTTGTGACAAATAGTGACCTTTTCTGCGGTAACTGGCGTATTGGTTGGCGGCGGGGCCGGTGTGTTGGTTGGCGCGGGGGCGGGCGTGTTGGTTGGTACGATTGCGGTCGTGGGGACTGCTGTGCTGACTGGCGTATTGCCCGGCGTTGGCACCGGCGTGCTGATGGACGTAGCGGCTGGTGTGTTTGTTGGCACGGAAACGGCCGTAGGCGTGTTTGTTACACTATCATCCTCATCCGGAACTGAAGTTACGGTTGGCAGGTTGGTATTTTCGGGTGTGCCAGTTGTGTCGCGTGTTTTGTTGGGAACCACGGTTGGTGACGGGGTGACCGGTGTACTGGCCTCCGGCTGGGGGGTGGTTGCCGTGGGAACGGCCGTATTCAGTTCTGTTGCTGGGCTGGTGGGTTCGTGTTCCGGTTGTGATGTATTGCTGGGCACAACTTGGAGCTGCTGGCCAACAACGGCCGTAACCTCATGGCCAGCCGTAACATCAACGGCCAGATCATCCATTGTTACCCGCACTATGCCTTCTTCTACAGCGTAGTAACTTACTTCGGTGCTGATCACTTCAACGGTAAACTGCGTGCCGCGCACAGATGCGGTGGAGGAAGGCGTTTTGATTTCAAAGCTATCGTTTGGGCGCAGCAAGTGCACCACCTGGCTGAAGGCTCTGCCAGCCAGTAAACGAAACCGAGCGCGGTAGCTGGCGTCGGTATTGACTAATTCGGAAACGACCAGGGTTGTGCCGCCAGAGAGGTCAATGGTGCTGCCGTCTTTTAAGCGAAGTTGCGCAGCGGCGGCTTCAGTCAGTTGGATCGTGTCTCCCTCACGCACGGTAATGGCATTCCCGGCAGAAACGGCCGTTTCTGCCGAAGTGGCAAAAAGCGTTCCCCCACTCTGATTCACCACCACTTGTCCTGCTGAAACAATCAGCGTGGCATCGGTGCCGCCCGACTGGGCCATCACAAACGTTGCCAGAACCAGCAGGAACAAAACTGCTAATCCAATGGTTCTAGCCCGCATATTGACCATGAGAATTGCTTCCTTACCCTTACGACTACTCAACTTCTGTAATTTACCAGCGTCATTTTCAGACGATGCTCATTCGAATATATTACAGTATAGCAGTTAACTAACGTTTTGGAGCAACTTTCTAATAGGAAATCAGGGTCTTTGCTAAATGTTGGTGGTTATGCGTTTGATGAAGGCAGCCAGACTGGTAGGCGCATGTCCAAGCAGAAAGTGCAGCACTTGACTATTTCCTGCCAGACCACTTTGGGCGTAGTAGGTAAACATGCTGGCGGTCATTTTGAGGGCGTCTTCAGCCATGCCGTTGGTGCGGGCCTGAGCTTTCCATGTTTTCAGGGGAACAGGACGTACTTCAACGGGGCGGTGCAAAAATTGGCTAAAGGTATCGGCAACGGCCGTTTGGCTCAAAGGTTCTGTGCCTGCCAATTCATAGGTGGCATAGCTGTGTCCCGGTTCGGTGAGCAGCTTGGCGGCTACGGCAGCCACATCTCGTAGATCGACCAGGCTCAGGGCGGTTTCGGCCGGGTAGGGCACCGGCAGGACGCCTGTTTCCTGGATGGCAGGCAGGTACGTTCGCAAGTTTTGCATGTAGGCTGTGGGTTGGACGATAGTGTAAGTAAGGCCAGAATCGAACAAGATGTTTTCAACCTTCATCTTGCTCCAATGGTGGGGCATCTCCCGAATTTGGGGATGGAGTACAGAGTGGTACACGACGCGGCAGTTGCCAATGCTGCGGGCGGCGGCGATCATCAATTGGCCAATGCGCACTTCTTGGGGATGCATGTTGGGGCCAATGTGGTAGATTGCGGTTACGCTTGTTGTCGCCAGCCGCCAAACATCCGCATCCAATAAATCCCCAACCACGACTTCACTTGCGCCAGCTTGGCGCACAGGCAAAATTTGATCGTCATCTTTTACAAAGGCGCGTGTTTTAGCCCCCCGCTGCTTCAAAGCGGCCAGCACCGCTAACCCTGTTTTCCCTGCTGCGCCTGTAACTAAAATCATAATGACTCTCCAAGATACTGTCGTAAATGCCTCAATGGTGTGTGAATTTGTGACTGTGATAAGCGATGCATTGAACAATTTTCACATAGAGTTTACCTGAAGGCTAACTATTATCCTCCATTTTAAGGTGTTGGCTTACCAAACACCTGAATTTCACCCCAAGAAACCCAAGATGGACTCTGAATTGTTTCAATGCGAATGAATTGAATGTCTTCGATTGGGCTCTCTGGGATAAAAACAAGCCAGTCCCCCTGTTCTGTGACTTGCTGAAAACGATGTAGTTCAATCAAATTCCCAGGGGCGCTACCTCCCAGAAGGCGATGGGTTGTTTCCCCAGCTGGCCATTGGGCCACCAATAAACGCACCTCTGTAATGGCTTGTGCCTGACCCAGATCAATCTCCAGCCATTGAGGGGCATCACTGCCAGAGCCCCATTGGGTGGCATCATTTTCATCTACAGCATAGGTGACGGGTTCTTCTGGCAATGCGGCTGAAGCGGTGACTGGCTGCTGGTAGGCTAAGTTAGCGTTGGGGAGAGAAACGGCCGTACAAGGATCGGGATGGTTCGCCGGAGCGAGTAAATCCATGATGAACTGATCTTCATCCACAAACCCCCAGGTACGGTCATTAACGCTGGCTGCCGCTGGATAGTAGGTCCAATACAACCAGCCATCAAAGCCATAGGTACAGGATTCTACCTGCCAGTTGATGATTGCCCGTGCCGCAGGCATTAGCTCAGAATAAATATGGCGAAAAGCTCCGTATTCACCCAGCAGAATGGGTTTGGCTTCATAGTCACTCATGCCAAACGCTGCTACATAATCGGCCAGAGGAAGATCGCCAGGATAAGCATGAAAATCAAAAAAGTCCAGATTGGAATCGGTGAGTAGCGGAGCTGTGTCTACGTACCAGCCCGGGACGGCAATCTCTGGGGCAAAAAAACCCATTGTCACCAGGGCTGTGGGATCGTGCAGCAATATTTCGGCCTTGATTTGGGCAATGTAATAGATGAGTCCCTCGCTTACCATCGCTCGCTTTTGCTCGGGATCGCTCATGTCGTAGACGCCAGTTGTGGTCTCCACGAGGCCGCTGGTAAGGGATAAGGGTGGTTGATCCAGGAACATCCACTGTTCGTTAAGAAGCTGCCAGCCCAAAACGTTGTCAAAAGCGGCACCGCGTTCATTGAGACCTGTTAGCAGATCGCGCCAATATCGTTTGGTCGCAGTTACAGCGTCTGGCGTTAGGTAATAAGAGTTACGATACCCGGCAAAGGTGTCGCCACTTTGAGAGTTGGCCTGTTCGGCGTAACCGCCCTGGTCGGGCAAATCATTAGAGGTGAACAGGATGAAGATATTTGCCTCGCGGGCAGCGTCTAGCATATCGGCAATGTTATCCAGGTAGTCTGGATTTAGCCCGACATTGTCACTGTCGCCAATGCAGCCCGGACCGGCATTGCACGCATCCAGGAAGACACGCACCGTGTTGTAGTCCAAAGCAGCCAATGCCTGAAAATCTCTTCGGGTCCGCACCGGATCATAGAGGCCAACTTTGAGGGGGAGGTTGCTCATGGTGCCGTTGTGCGGCACGTAAACGTAGTTCGCGCCACGTGGTATAAATGCTTCCCCTGTCTGGCGATCAAAAAATTCGGCCTTGCCTTCGGTTTGACGAATGCTCAGGCGATGCTGTGGGGGTTGGTAGGGTGTGGCGCTGGGCTTTGGGGCAGATGTGGCGACGGCTACGGCCGTTTCCGTTGCAGGCGGGGTGGCTGGTGTACCTGTTGGGAGAAACGTCGTTGGTGAAGCCGTAGGAAGGATGTCTGGTTGTTGGCTGCAAGCGAAGGGGATAAGGCATGATAAGATGAGTAACAGGGTGAGGACGATGATACGTTTGGGCTCTCGACTCATTAAGAGATTCTCCTTTGTTGGTTGGCGCACTAAATGTAAACAAATATAAATGGTTGGTTGTAGCCGCAGTTTCTTACTGGCCTCCAGAGGCGCGGATAGAATCCGCAGCTACGCATCCAACGAAACTTGCCTACTTGCACTTCGCAGAGAAGCAAAAATATTGATGGATAACCCAACAGGTAATTTGTTTCTCTTGATCCGCTGGCCTATTTGCGGGGCAGTCACGACTCAACCGAGTTTGAAGGTGAGCTGGAAGAAATGACAGAATCTATTTTTGAGCAAGAAACGGCCGTTGACACCTACAAACAATACACCGTCAATAAATCACGCTTGCCCTTGGCTTGAATTTGGCGCGTGCGGGCAGGCGTAAATTGTTGAGGCACCAGGCGAGCTAGCGTGTCCGACACCAGCAATTCGCCCGGTTCAGCTGCGGCCATGACCCGGCTGGTCGTGTTCACCGCATCCCCAATGATGTCATAGCTGCGGGTGGAGGCGGACCCCAACAGACCTTCAACTACCGGCCCAAAGTGCAGCCCCAACCCCACATTAAGCCCAAACGGCCGTAGTTTGGCTTGCAATGTGTCGCGTAGGAGAACGGCCGTGTTCACCGCCTGTGTCGCATCCGTAAACCAGGTCATGACCTCATCTCCAATAAAATGCGGCTTCATTCCCTCCTGGCTCACAATGATTTTTTCGGCCCACTCATAAAATTCATTGAGCATATTGACCACCACCTCCGGCTCTTTATCCTCACTCCATGAAGTAAATCCGCGAATATCGGCAAACAAAATCGCCCGTTCCACGCGGCGCTGGGCCAGAGCCTGGCTGTCTTGTACCGTTTGCGCCAATAAATCGGGCGAAAGGCTCCATTCAGACACCTGACGCAGGCGGCCAGCCAGGGCTCGCAGCAGCGCCAGGTATTGCTCTGTTTGGGCCTCACGAATGCCCAAAAGCATACCCAGCAGCAGGGCAGCCAGCAGAATAAATATATGGCCGCTGCTGCCTCGCCAATAGGCCGTCAGGCTTTGCCAGGAAAAGGTTGTCAGCTCTGTAGAGAGTTCCGAGATAGCATACAGGGCCGGGAAGAGCAAAACACGGCCCACATTTTTTAGAAGCGCGGTAACCAGCTGCCAGTCAGGTTGCACTCCTTCCCAGGCATAAATCAGGGCCATGAGGAGTGAAAACAGCCAGTAAAGCCAATGATACGGTTGGACGAGAAAACTGTTCGCCCCCTCCAGCAGAATGTCGGTGATTGTATACAGCGTGGGGGCAATAAGATTGCCTAGTGCCCGCTGTTGCCAGGTTAAAGACGGCCGTCCCAAAACCCACGCCTGCACAAAAGCGGCCAGCAGCAGCAAGTAATGAGGAATTTCCAATAAATAACTGGTAATCCCATCACTGCTGATGGCCCGAATGGCGTCAAATAAAGGATAGATGGCGGAATTGGTGACAAATTCTTTTAAGATGCGGGCTTGCGGACTGCCATTAATTTGCTCGATTAAAGAAAGGGGTTGGTCCATAAGATTTTCTCAAGGCCAAAAAATGTTGCTATCACGGCTTGCATGGTTGATGGTATGTTGGGGGATACGGCCGTTTCCCACTTCACGATTTATTATTCACAATTCTCAATTTGTCTGCCCAAGACAGCCAGAGCAATCCCAGCAGAAGCCCAATTGGCAGGGGGAGGTAGGTAGCGGGATGTTCAAAATCGCCCTCAATGGTGGCAAGGAAAAGTATCCAGGTGCTCATCATTAGCGCCAACAGCAGCCCGGCGGCCCACACATTACCGCCCCGCCAGCGCTGGCTGATGGTGTGCAGCAGCAAAAAGAGCGGAATGTACATGATGACGTAATTGGTCGTTGCCGTGCGTACGATGATGCTGTTGGTCACAATCAGCGTCAGGCCAATGATGAAGAGGAATTTGCCGGTCACACTTGCTTCCTGACGCAGCTGCCACCACTGCCACAGCATCACCAGGAGCAGCAGGCCAATCAATACATATTCCACGGGTTGCCCCAGTTGGGGGAAGAAGGTGCCGGTAATCACCCGCAGCGGCGAGGGGGTGACAGTGTAAGCTGGATAGAAGCGCACCTGGTCGATGAAGCTGGTGAGCCAGTTGGGCAGCAGCAAAAACGATAGCCCGGCCAGCAAGGCCATCGCCCCGGTAAAGCCAGCGACGAAGCGCCACCGTTGGTGCCATACCGCCCACAGCAGCAGCGCCGGAATGATCAGGTAGCTCATTTGCGGCTTGAGGGTAGTGAGGGAGAGCAGTGCCCCGGCCAGCACGTCGCGGTCGTGCTTGAGGGCCAGGAGTGTGCCCGCCAGCCAGAGGAAAATCGGCCCGGCAAATTGGCCCAGGATGATGGTACGGGTGCTGTTGTACATGACCACTGCCCAGAGCAGGGTGATGGCCAGCAGCCAGGGCGGCTGCCGCCATTCCAGCAGCCGCAGCGTGAGGATGACCCCGCCAATGAGCGAAAACTGCACGATCACCAGCCAGATGGCCTGCACCCAGGCGTAATCCAGGTTGATCAGCGGCCAGAGCAGAAATACGGTG
>JBNKLQ010000170.1:0-13462 GCA_050292445.1 Promineifilaceae bacterium (SeqCode)
TCCAGATGATCCAATGGTTGATACGGCCGTTATACCTTCCCACCGCTTCCCACACAAAATTGGCCCAAGTGTTGTTTGGGTCCGTGTGCGGCAAATGGAGGCCGCGTGGCAGTTGCCCCTCCCGCGCCCAATCAGGAATACCAATGAGCAGGCCCACCACGGTACGCCCAGCAGCGATTTCGCCGTTTATTTCACCCTCGCTGACGCTGGCGGTCCAGGTGCCCGGCCCCCCCACCTGCGTTTCGGCCCACTGAAAGCGCACCCGCGTCCAGGCCGCGCCTAACGAATTGGCCTGTGCTGGATTTTCGTAGCTTTCAATGACGCCAAAGCGCCAATCTACGGGTGCTGAGGCAGGTACAGCGCTGGGGGCGGCACTGCTTTTTTGCGGAACTGCGGTCATCAGACCACAGACAAGTAGACATAACAAAACAAAACGTATTCGATTCATGCCACAAGTTTACCGAGGGAGAGTCAAATGTGACAAATAACCCGCGCTAAGCACCCAACTGAAAGGGAACTTATTGTTGGCCGCTTACTAATTACAAATTGATGTGCCGCAAATACAACCGCCGCAATAGGATGGTTCTAGCAGACGGCTAAAAATATTGCCGATTTGCGGCCCCAATATCGTCAGAATACCGATGACTACAACGGCCACCAGCACCAAAATGAGGGCATACTCCACCAACCCCTGGGCTAATTGTTTTTGTTCATTATTCATTGGCTTCCTCCCAAAATCACAGAGAGAATAAGAAAAATTACAGGAAATAAAGGATGAAAAGTGATAAGACTGGCGCTTACAACTTTCCAAGCATAATAATACCATTTTAATTTTGCGCTGGGTAAGAGGCTGTCAGGCTGCTGCCTCCATCAGCTGTAGCGGTAACGCTGCCCGGACCAGGGCCAACGGCAGGCAACGTAACCGTACAGTCTGGATTACAGCTCACACTGGCCGATTTCCCGCTTTGAGAATCCTCCACGGTCACGTTTGTACTGCCTGAAACAGAAACGGTAACAACAACGTCCGGGGTTCCGTCGGCACGCCAGGCGGTAACGGCCGTTACCGTTGCCTCGCTGGGATTTCCATTGCCGCCTCCACCACCATTATTATTATTTGTCGTCACAACGCCTAACCCGCTTACAACCCGGCTAAATACATTCCCAACCTGGGGACCTAATACCGTGAGAATGGCCATGACCACAACCGCCACCAACACCAAAATGAGGGCGTATTCCACCAAGCCTTGTCCATCTTGTTTCGTTGTTTGTTTCATTCGTAACCTCGGTATCAATGATTTCAAGTGCGATGCGTTACTATTATCTACGTGGCTTGAATTTTTGCTGATGCTGATTTGCGTTAATCCTCTAACAGAGTAGACAAACAACTGCCTACATTGTAATCATTATTCTTAAAAATCAAGTTGCTAACGTCCAAATTGAATGTCGGGAACGGCCGTACTTTCTAAAATCAAGGCGCGTTCAAAAGCGATTTCCATCAATGACGCCGCATTGCGCTCAGCTTCCCACAATTCTACAGCAGGGTATTCGTCCGCAATCAGGGTCAGGCGGAGGGTAGTTTCATCCCAAACGGCCGTTACATCATCCACATTGGCATTTCGTCCCCGTTCCAAAAATTCCGCCAGACGCAAAATCGCCGCCAGGCGCGTCAAAATTGTATGATCTTCTTTAGCCAAAAGTGACTCAAATGAATCCGGCGTGGGGCGACCCTTACGATGATACCGCGTGAGCAATGCGACCAGGGCCGTCTCACGCGGTGAAAATCCAGCCAAACCACTATTAATGATCAGCGTTTGTGAGTGCTTATGATGATCATCGTAGCTAATGACCGTGCCCAAATCGTGCAGCAAAGCGGCCGCATCCAGCAGTTCGCGCTCTGCCATGCCGTAACCATGCAGCGGGGCCAACTGGTTAAACAGCCGCGTGGCTAAATAGCGCACATGGCTGGCGTGAGCTTTTTGGTAATTGTAAACGCGTGCCATGTTCAGCACGCTAAAACGGCGCACGCTAGCCACCACCGGATAAGCCAAATGTTGCCAAAAATGCTCAAAAAAGAGACCCTCCCGCAAACCGTTTTTGGAAATGGTTAACGACTCAACCCGCAGCCTGTCCATCACCTCTGCCAGCACGAGCGCTCCAGGAAAAATAATATCGGCCCGATCGCGGCTCAGTCCCGAGATTTGCTGCCGCTCTGACACAGGCAATCGTTGCAGCAGTTCAACCGTTTTTTGAACAGACTTGCGGCGCAAAACAAAGCCATGCAGCGTATTCAACGGGTGGCTCTGCCGAGCAGCCTCTATCGAGGCCAAATTACGGATGGTGCCACCTAATCCAACCAAATGGCGATGGCGCTTTGGCTGCTTTTTTTGCAGCCAGGGAATGGTGTCTAGCTGCTGAGCAATCTGCTGTTGAATCGCCTGCACTTCGGTTGGCTCGATGGGATCACTGCGGACAAACTGCTCGGTCAGGGCCAACGCTCCCAGCGGCACGGACCGGCCTTCATGGTAAAGATTGCCGCGCACTTTACTCACCTGGGCACTGCCACCCCCAATGTCGATGACGTAGCCATTGCCCAACTGCACCTCGTTGAGCACGCCCAACGTGCCGTAGTACGCTTCCCGCTCACCATCAAGCACCTGCAAATCCAGGCCAATCTCCTGAGAGACCGTTTGCAAAAAGGCGGGTCCATTGGCGGCATCACGTACGGCGCTGGTGGCGGTGGGAATGATTAAATCAACGGGATAGTTGTCACAAAATCGCTTAAACAAACGAAGGGTGAAGAGGGCGCGGGCAACGGCCGTCTCACTCAAACCTGCCTCTGTCATCCCCTCCCGTAGCCGCACCACCTCCCGAATTTCATCTTCCAGGCGGTAAGCGTAGCCGGGAACCGCATTGAGGATCACCAGCCGGGCAGTGTTGGAGCCAAGATCGATAACGCCGATGCGTTGCGAATTGTTTGCAATCATTTGTTGACCTTATACAACAATGAGAGCATTGTACCATGTTTTTGGCTAAATTTAGGCTGCGTTTACACAGGTTCTTTAAAGTCGTAGAGGTTGTTTTTTACCTGCCATTGGCGTTGGCAATCAGGATTGGGGCAAAGGAGCCGCTCATCAGCGGGGTCGGGCAGTGGCGTTTGGCAATGCGGGCAAGCAAAAAAGGTGTTGGCTGCGGCCGTTTCCCCTTTGCTCGGATGGGCCACATCGACAAACACACTGGGGCTAAGCTGCCACCAATTGCCCGTCCGCTGCGCCAGCGAATCCAGGCCCACCAGCAACCCAGTCGGCACTAGCTTTTTGATGGGGCCAAATCGATAATGTGAAACGGTGAGCATTCGCCCCGGGTTAAAGGCAGCTTGCGCCAGCTGCTGGCGAATCCAGCGTGGGTGAAAATCAAAATTTAATTCAGCAAATTCAATCGGGTCGTGGTTAAACGGGGACCACTCTTGCCGCCGCAAGCCATAGCGCAAAATTGCTTTGAGGTTCTGCTTATTGGCAAATTCCAAGATGTAACGGCCGTTTGGCCGAGCAATGCGCGCGAGCTGTTGGAACAAAGCCGGGACGTCAGCAGCGTGGTGCAAAGTACGAATTTGCACCATCGTGTCAAACAAACCAGCCACAAAGGGCATCTGGTACCAGTTGCCCGCCACGTAAATAAAACGGGGATCGTCGCCTAAATGGGATTGGGCTTCACGCAGTAATGAGCGGGAATAATCGAACAGGACGACCTTTTGGTAGCCTAAATATTCATCGGCCAGACGACCAAAGCCCGCGCCAATTTCAATGAGGGTGCCGCCCGTTGGGGGCATCAGACGGTGCAAGGCAATGCGTTCAACCTGGTCTTCGTAGTCACGCCCCTGGCCTTCCCAAAAACGGGTGCGGTAGTCTGAACCTTCGTAGTCACAGACGGGGGGGGTATCGCTGTTGTTCATGCGTAAATGGGAGGCGTTAGCGAACGGCCGTATCTTGTTCTGTGGGTGGACTGTCGGCAGCCTGAACCCGATTCATCAGCTCGTCATTGCTGGATGGCAAGCCCTTAATCAATCGATCTAGTGGCTCAAACAAGTTACGGAGTGTGTTAAACGGGCCACCCAGTTCAGTCTCTTGCAGCGGAATTTGCACATCTACCTTCAGAGCCACATCAATTTCCTGATCAACCGGCACATCCAGATCTAGCTGAACGGGCAGCGTTAACCCCTCAGGCAGGGCCAGCGTAACGCTCCCGTTGATTTGGCCGCCACCCCCGGGTAAGTTAAATTGGGCAGGAATGCTTAAGGGTACAGATTCCACGACAACCACATCGGTTTGCGTATTTAATGGCAACGTAAAGCTAATTGGCATTGTGTCTTGGACTTCAATTGTTCGGGAAATGGTGGCCCCACTCATTTCCACAAAGCTGTCGCTTAGGCCACCAACAATTGGCTCGGCCACAGAATCTACAATGGGCAAGATGAGTGGCGCGGCAATGAGCAGCACCAGCAACAGCACAAAGTTCATGATAAATGAAAAGATAATGGCAAACGTCTTAAACGCTTGCCACGGTTTTCCCGTCCAAACCCATTTACGTTCCATTGCCTACCTCCGCAATCTACTACAGGTTGACATAGTATTATCACATTATGGTAACATGTATTGATCAATTAGCAAAACGGCCGTAAGTCATGGTGTGAGATTTTGGCAATAAACTGGATACTTGTTCTAATGTTTCACGGGAAACCAAAACGATATTGATTGTTTCACGGGAAACAATTGCGGGAATAGGTGAATGCAGTAGAATACCCTTAGCCTATAAATTGCGAGAAAACGAAACTAACGCATGTCCACCCAATCAAATAAGCAAGACAGTTCCTCAAATTCATCCTCCTCAACAAACGATGTTGCCATCCTTCTGGACTTAGACAATCTGGTTATTGGGGCCAAGCAGATTAATTTATCATTCGACATCAAATTGGTGCTGGATCATATTAAGAAGCTGACAAACGGCCGTATCGTCATGCGCCATTCTTATGGCGATTGGCGGCAAGATCAGCAGCTCATGCGCGATTTGGCCACAGCTGGGTTTGTGACCCAGTCCGCCATTCGGCTCAACAACTTCAGCAAAAACCTGGCCGACATGCAAATTGTCGTCGATACGATGGAAACATTGATCGACGGACATCAATACAGCACCTATGTCCTCATGACCGGTGACCGTGATTTTACGCCGCTGGTTCAGGCATTGCGCAAACGAGGCAAACAAGTGATTGGCATGGGCGTACGTCACACAACCAGTCAAAGCTTCGCCAGCTTATGTGATCAATACATTTACTATGAAGAGATTGTGCCCACGCCGCAGCTTAGCGAAGCTGAGGTAGAAGAGTTGTTAAACAGCTCCTTACAGCAGCTACTCAACGGGGAGCAACACGTAAGAGCCAGCGTGCTGAAGCAACACATGTCCGACAGTAGCAAAGGCGCTTTCGACAAAAGCCATCATGCTGAAGGCAGCTTCCGGAAATTCCTGGGGAAATACCCGCATCTGGTACAGGTCGAACAGGTTGAAACCACCATCTACGTAACCCGTCCCGAAAAGAAAGATAAAATGCCCACGCCGCTACACATTGAATACCGTCGTGGGCTGAAAAAGCAAAGGCTGCGGGTTGTAAAGCGAGAGATGCGCTTTACCATCATCAAAGACTTAATTCGGCATTTGACCACATCAGACCAGGTTCGCTGGCGCGAACTTATCGACACCTTGCATGAAGAGTACAAAAGCAAGGAGAAAAAGATCTCGAAAAACGCGATCAATGCCGTTTTGCTGCTGGCCCGCCGTGCCCAGGTTATTCGCACACTCAAAGCAAAATCCCTCTCAACGGCCCCTGTGCTGCTAGAGTTGAAAGGGCAAAAGCTGGTTCAAGACGCCATCATGCGCTGCGATGCGGCTTATGTGAAAGGTATCTTGGAACTTGCGGATGAGTTTGATGAGGAGGAAGCGGCCGTTGCCCTCTATTACGAGCCGCAATTTGCCCGATATCTCAAAACGCTCATCAAGAATTTCGAGCGTTTAGGGATGTGATTTCATCCCGATGACCTAGCCCCAAACGATTATCAATAAAATAGAGCCGTTCTGGCTGAAGCACATACCAGTTGACCTTGTCTAAGGCCGCCTGCATTTTTTCGTCGGCGTTGGCCAGGAAGGGGTATTTTTGCAGATATTGGAAGATGGCTGTTTCCCGGGAAACATTCGTCAATAACGAGACACGCCCCTCCAACTGAATTCCCTGGATCTTCTCCCAATCCCGATAATCTTCCTGAATGGTAGCAGCAACGTGGGGAACGGCCGTTATATTTTGAGCATGTCGCGTATGGCCTGCGGAAAGAAAAGTCAGGTCGAAGCCTTCATTCACATAGAAAACAGCCGCCGCCCACACACCTTGTGGGCCAGTCGTTGCCAACGTCATCACCTGATGGTTGGCCAAATAAGCCAACGCCAACTGCCGAGGGTCACGCGTCACGGGATTGCTTGCCTCCTTGCCAGCGTGCAAACAAATCCTCGGGCAGCTCAATTTCTAGCAGGTCCAGCAGCCGATTAACCGTCTGGTTGATGATGTCATCGATGGAGTCTGGACGATGATAAAAAGCAGGCATGGGTGGGGCTAAAATTGCGCCAATTTCCGTCACCTGCACCATCAGGCGCAGATGGCCTAGATGCAGCGGTGTTTCCCGGGGAGCCAACACCAGCCGCCGCCGATCCTTGAGCACCACATCGGCCGCACGCAGCAGCAGATTGTCGCTGAAAGAGTTGGCAATGCCCGCCAATGTTTTCATGGAGCAAGGAATGACAACCATGCCCCACGTCTTGAAGGAACCAGAAGAAACGGCCGCAGCAATGTCCCGAAAGCGGTAAGAAACATCCGCCAGCTGCATGACCTCATCGGCCGTGAAATCTGTCTCCAATCCGATGGTCGTAGCAGCGGCCGTGCTCATGATGAGATGCGTTTCTACATCGGGAACAGTCCGCAGCAGCTCCAAAAGCCGAATGCCATAAATGACACCGCTCGCGCCCGAAATACCCACTATTAATTTTTTCATTCAGGTTGCCCCCTTTTTGCCGTTCGCCAAATTGCCTTTTATGGATTTTAGAATAGGTAGCCAGAAAACCAAAATCCTCTTACAATCGCCCGCGATTAGACAAATGTCATTGAGAGGGTTTTGTGAAATTATTTTTTGTTGCTGATATTAATGTAGGGGATGAGCTGGAGAATGAGCCATTCCTGATTCAGGATTCTATTTTACGTGAAACGAAAGACGGCCGTCCCTACTTGTTGGGTACCATGCGCGACAAAACTGGCCAAATCGCTTTTGTCTTTTGGGACATTCCCAGCTATGCCGAAAGCTGGACACAAACGGGCAGTGCCGTGTTGGTGACGGGCCGCGTCGTACGCTACAAAGACGCTCTGCAAATCACCATCACCGACATGAACCAAAATTTAGAACCAACCTTAGCCGACTTGCTGCCATCCAGCCGCTATACCCAGGAAGAAATGATTGCCGAATTAAAAGAGCAAATCAACAGTCTGGGCGAACCGTGGCAGCGGTTGGTCACACACTTGCTTTTAGATGACGCTTTTCTGCGTGATTACGTGAACGCCCCAGCCGCACGCAACATGCATCATGCGTACATTGGGGGGCTTCTGGAGCATACCTTGAGCATGGCCAGGTTGGCCAACTTCCTGGCCAATCATTACCCCTACGTGAATCGTGACCTATTACTGGCTGGCACGCTGCTCCATGATATGGGCAAAGCGATTGAGTACGACATCAGCAAATCGTTTAGCTTTTCGGAAGACGGCCGTCTCGTTGGCCACATTATGCGCGCTGTGGTTTTGGTAGAGAAAGCAGCCGCTGAGCTTGGTGATTTTCCAGAAGAAGAACTGCGTCACCTAGTGCATCTCATCGCCTCACATCATGGTACGCAAGAATGGGGATCGCCCGTTGTGCCTAAAACGTTAGAAGCCATCCTGCTGCATCAGATCGATTTGTTGGACAGTCGTGTCCAGGGCTTCTTCGACCATCTGGCTAACGACAATGGGGAAGGTGCGTGGACTGCCAAAAGCAGCTACATGTTTGGCACAGAACTGCGCCGCCCGGACGGATTCGACAGCGCGGAGAGCTAACCGCAGCTATGGCTCAATCCGATAAATAGCATACAGGAAACGACCCTGAGCATCACGGATTTCTTCATAAGTTCCGGCTGGATACGCTTGTTGAACAAAGGCAAGTTCATCCACGCGTTCTGGCAAAAAGAGGATCCAGGTTTTCTTTTCAATAGGCCAAACAGGGGAGGCAGTTAACGGGTCCACAATATCTACTGCCTGCACGTCCCTTGCCAGATAAGGGATGGTATTCAGACTAGAATAGCCCATCCGTGGAAAACCCAAAAAGTAAACATTTGGCGGCGGCGTCTCCGCTTGCAAGGTATGAGCAATATCTGTAGCCACCACGGTATTAAACCCGCCCAGTTCATACGATTCGTACAGGTCGCCAAAACAAAACGTTATGTCAATCATAGTGAGCCACAGCAGCAAGACGGCCGTTCCCAACCCAACCCACACCTTACTTTCTGGCCACAGATGCCGCAACCATCGCGCAACCAGGCCAATCGGCAAGCCGACCAACACGGCCACGCTAGGCATGGCCAAAATAAACCGCTGCGAAGCGGGTGGGTCCTGGCTGAAGCCGCTGAGTATCGGAACAGACAGCAAAGGCAGTAAGAGCAGACCAAAGCGGCCATCAAAGCGCAGCAGTGCCCAGGCCAGGCCAGCTAAAAACAGCCCAGCAGCGAACGGCAATAGAAGCGGCACGCCCGGCTGATACAGCAAACGTAGCGGCAAATGGGTAAACCCCAACGCCGCCTGCCACATTTGCCCTAAGACGATCCATGCTTGATTGTGCCCTTCATTGGCGGACATGCTGGCTAAACGCTCTCCCAAAATGGTGACTCGATTGAGCGGGGCCTGAAATTCGGCCCAATGCCGGGCAAAATAGATGGCCAGGGGAAAAATGGTGAGAACGGCCGTATACGCACTCAGTCCAAAATCTGGCAACCGCTCTCGCCACTGCCGGGGATGACGCCACCACATAACAACCGCCCACAGCAGCACCAGCAGCGGCAGCACCCGCACAGAAACATAAAAATATTGACCCAGCCCCAAGGCCAAACCTGCCAGTACAAAGGGAAGTCGTCGCCCCGTGCGCCAACCGGTCCACAAACAAGCCAGCACCAAGGCTACAAACAAGCTATCCCACACGTTGTTCAGCCCAATGCGGCTCATATGGATGTGGTAATGGGACCCCATCATAACAACGGCGGCAGCAACGGCCGTTCCCCGATCAAACATCACCCGCGCCAGCAAATAGGTTGCCACCACGGCCAATGACCCACCCAACGCCGCAAAATAACGCAGCGCCTCAACCGTTTGCCCAAACAGATCGAGGAAAACACTTTGCAGCGCGTAGTAAAAAGATGGAAAAGAAAACCAGCCAATGGTAAACCAGTTATCGGCCTTGCCCTGCAAAAAGAGCGCCGCGTGAAGTCCAGCCGAGCCTTCATCGCCGGAAAACGTGTTTGGGAATTGGGTAACGGCCGTTCCCCGCAACAGCCACGCCCCCATAAACAATCCCAGCAGAAGCCACCACTCCCACTTAGCCAACCCAAGGCCGCGACGCAGCCACAAGCGCCACTCGTCCAGAGGCACACCGCCCACAAGGGCGAAGCCCAATGCCAACAGCCAGGCAACCACCGATACATCCCAACGCTGAGCCAAAGCGATATCGCCAGCCGCCAGACGGGCCAAACTGGTTAAGGCCAACGCCAGCAACAGCAGCAGCGCCTGCCAACCGGCCACGCCCAACCAATAGCCTACGCGATGAACAGCCTGTGCAAGCCAATCAGCCGCCAGTCCGTCCCGGCGTACCCGGCTACCCGCCCACAAAAACAACACCCCGCCTAAGGCCATCAGGCCAGCAACAAACCGGTTAGCAAGTGGCTCCAGCTGCGCAAAACTAAGCTGGCCCAGGATGAGAAGCAGCAAACCGCCCAACAGCATCGTGGCAATGATTTGTTTGTGTGATTGTGGGGTGAGGGGAGAAAGGGGGTGAGGGGGAACGGCCGTATCATACACGCCCGCTTCTGCCTGCTGCCGCCAGCGGCGCACCACCAGCCAAAGAATAAACACCAATAAAGTAGCGGCCCACAGGTAAATCAACGTAGAAGAGATCGTTTCGCTCGTCACAATAGACCTAATTATCAACACACGCTTGTTTTTCGCAAAACGGATTGTGACCTCTGGTGGAAGCCACTGAACACCGCGCCGAACTTGTGTTCAATACTAGACTCAATTCGTTATGGCACGGGGAAATCCAATCTCCAATTGTATTTGCCACCGCCAATGATAAAATCCCACATGCTATGGATATAGAGATTAAACAGCTTGTTCAAACCATCCACGATGCCCCAGAGCGCATTGTTTTAGTTGCCGCCGGTGCCGGGACCGAGGCACTATCCAACCTGTTAGGTGTCGCCGGAGCCACCCGCACGCTGCTAGAAGCACTGGTCCCCTACAGTCAGGCGGCCTTCGATGAATTTTTAGGACGGCCCCCGGCCAAATATGTTACTGAGCGGACCGCACGCCTGCTGGCAGGCCGCGCCTTCACCCGCGCCCGCTGGCTAGAGGCAAACACAAACCCTGTCGTGGGGCTGGCCTGCACCGCCACCATCATCACAGACCGGCCTAAGCGGGGGGAGCACCGCGCCTACATTGCCACCTGGCAGCCAGATCGATTGGTGGAATATGGCATCCAGTTAAATAAAGGGTATCGGGATCGGGCAGGCGAAGAAAATCTGGTGAGCCGTATTATCCTAAACGCATTAGCCGAAGCCATGTCTTTGCCAGATAAATTGAAGTTTGAACTAACAGACGAGGACAAACTTACCGTTTCCACACACCATTTTGGCCAGGCGGCACAGCAGATTGATAGTGGTGAGCTAGATTATTTTGGCGTGAGGGCAGACGGCCGTATCCGCCGCAAAAACAGTAATCCCCGTGCTATCCTTTCCGGTTCATTCAATCCCCTCCACGATGGCCACCTGGAACTGCTTCAAGTCTCGGCTAGATTGTTGGGCCATCCAGTGGCCTTTGAGATTTCTGCCCAAAACGTAGACAAACCAGCTATCACGCCAAATACGGTGGTTCAACGCATTGCTCAGTTTGCCGGGCGCTGGCCTGTCTACGTTACCAACGCCCCCACGTACCTGGAAAAGGCCCAGCTGTTTCCCAATACAGTTTTCGTGATTGGCTTTGATACGGCCGAAAGAGTGCTGCACCCGCGCTACTATCAAAACAGCGAGTCGGCTCTTCACACCGCGCTAAGCAAAATTGCCCAATGTGGCTGCTCGTTTTTAGTGGCAGGCAGGCAAGATGAAAATGGCGTTTTCCGCGATGGAGATCAACTTGACGTGCCAGAATCCTTCACCCATTTATTCAAACCCATTCCAGCTCAGGCTTTTCGCAAAGATATTTCGTCTTCAGAATTAAGGGCAACAGGGCAGCGGGGCAGTCGCTAAGTAAGGGGCAACAATAATTGATACCTTATTTGCAGAAGGCCACTAATTTTTGCAGGCAACAAAAAAGGGCTTGACGTCTCCCAACATCAAGCCCCGTGTAATCAAACAAAGCTTCTTCTACGCTTGATTACGTGGCTCTACATTAATGCGGATAGCCGTTCGTTCCTGGTCATCAATGATAACTTCCACAAATGACGGGACACAAACAATATCAACCCCCTCCTCCGCCAGGTACCCTTTGGCGATAACAATCGCTTTTATGGCCTGGTTGACGGCGCCGGCACCAATCGCCTGCACCTCCGCCCGACTCACCTCGCGCATTACGCCAGCAATTGCACCGGCAACAGCAGCAGTTCGTGAGCGAGCAGAAACTTTGATGACGTTCATGTTGGGCCTCCAAGATTTCTCATCGATGAACCTTTTTGGTGTCATACTTGAGAGAGCAATGCTCAGGATGAATAGATTCTAGTCAATACGCCAACCAATTGTCAAGAATAACAGTACCCGCCCTTCCTGGCAAAAGTCACCGGTACTATCAGGGAATTTGCCACAATGTTAGGGATTTGACAAGCATTTGGGTTAATTTACGGCCGTTTCCGCCATCACACCAGCCCCAACACCAAATATGCAATGGACACCACAAAGTCACCCATATACAGAAGGTGACAAAATATAGCCCCCCTGGTTGCGAACCCTATAATCCTTTGAAAACTGTGGATAAACGGCCGTAAACTGTGGAAAACTGATCCCAGGTGTGGAAAACTTCAGTTGTCATAACTTGCCTGATTTTGGGGAGGTTCCCACATATGGGGGCTTACTCAAGTCAGGGTGCATATACGCATATGGACTAAAATGATGAAGAATCAAGCAAATAAGTGGCGTTTGCAGAATTATACAAATCTCTCCCCAATCTAAATTGGTGTGTAGCTACCAGTATTCAGAAAGATATGGGGAGACAAAGGCAATGAAGGCAACATATGGGTAAGAAAAGGATTCGTACACATATCCCCAGGCCCTACTACAACATACTACAAATAATAATGAGAAGAATAACTATATGGATAACTTCTCTTAATAACCAACGGGAGTCCCGACAGACAACAGAAACTCGCTATAATCTGGGCCATGTCTACAATGTCGATTGCTGAATTAATTGATGGGTTACGGCTAAACCGTGACTTTATGAGTAATGTCGTGGCTTGGGAGCGGCTGCCCGCGCGCCCTCCTTTAGCCGCGCCGTTTGCTTTACCTTCATCTATTCTACAAGCGTTACAAGCGCGTGGTATTGAGCAATTGTTTACCCATCAGTCAGCGGCGGTAACGGCCGTTTCCCAAAATCAAAACGTCATCATCGCCACCGCCACCGCTTCTGGCAAATCGCTGTGCTACACCATTCCCGTATTCCAGCGGCTACTAGACCGTCCGAAAGCGCGCGCCCTCTACATTTTCCCCACCAAAGCGCTGGCCCAAGATCAGCTCGCCGAAACCCAAACGCTGATTAGTGCTGGCAAGCTACCGTTTGAAGTGTACAGTTACGATGGCGACACGCCGCGCAGCCAGCGCACCCAGGTGCGGCGCAGCGATGGCATCCTCATCACCAATCCAGACATGTTGCACAGCGGCATCTTGCCCTACCACACCGGCTGGCGCAATTTGCTCAGCAATCTAGAATTTGTGGTGCTGGATGAGATTCACGCTTATCGGGGCATTTTTGGCAGCCACGTAGCCAACGTGCTGCGCCGCTTGCAGCGCTTGTGCCAATTTTACGGCAGCGATCCGCAGTTTATCTGTTGCTCGGCCACCATTGCTAATCCCCAAGAACATGCGGAACGGTTGGTGGAAC
>JBNKLQ010000171.1:0-13420 GCA_050292445.1 Promineifilaceae bacterium (SeqCode)
AGAAGTGGTGGATGTTGCCCTGTTGGCCGCTGATTAGCTAATCCAGACCGGCCCAGTTTTTGAGCCATGCTTCTAAATCTTCGGGCTGGTTGGCCACAACGGCCGTAAATTTCACGCCTGGATAATGCTGCTGGAACCAGCTGGCGGTCAGCACTTCGGGCCAATGGTGTGGGTTCACCGCCAACACGTGCCGGTTTTCCAGATTACCAATCCCCGCATCATCGGCTGAGTAGCCAATGGTGAAACGGCCGTCGTAGCCCCCTTTGGCTGCGGCCAAAACCCACTTTTGGCTGGCCGTGGGCGGCAGCAGCACATAAACGCGACGATAGTTGTAGCGGGCATCATCGCTGGGTACCAGCTGCACATTACGCGCCACCTGCAGCAGCCGCAGCGCCAGCAGCCGCGCCCCAAAATCCCCCACAAAACGAATGTCGTACAGGCCGTCAATGTCCGTGGTAAATTGATAGCGCCACAAATAGCGGTCGTCGTCAACCGTGCGTCCTTTGTTGACGACCTTGCCCCAGGTGTCATCCGGCCGATTGACGATGAGGTCCACATGGGTGTGTTCGCGGCTGGAGGAGATAACGGCCGTAATCGGTTCCCCCGGTTTTGGCTGCTCTGGCTCCAGCGAGATGTGCGTGTCGCCCAGCCCTACAATGTTCACACCCCGCTTGTGCCGCCCAATCGGACGCAGAAAGGCATTGCGCCAAAAGACAGATTGCAGCCGTTTGGGCAAATTCGGTGACGATTTCAGATAAACGGTGATGATGGCGGCTTCCGCTTCTGCCTGGATGCGCAATGTTTCCCAACGGCTCAGCGGTTGTGAAACGTCGCTCCAGGAAATAAGCGGGCTGGTGGGGTCCAGGCCGCCCGTCGGGTCGATGCCGATTTGCAGATTGACGTCGCTGGCTTCCAATTGGCTGCCGGGAGAGGCGTCCTCACTGGACCACGCTTGCCCTTCGACGCTCAGTTCGTACTCGTTACCGGCCACGGAGGGCAGCTGCTGCCACAGTCCGGCTTCGTGGGTGCCCCAAGGGGTGCTAAGCTGCTGGGTCAGGCTGTCATCCATCGTGTAGGCGCTAAAGACAGGCTTGCGATTTTTCCAGTCGGGCGCGCCTTCAGCGGGGTCCAGCCACCAGGGTGCCCAGCCACCAGCGATGATTAATTGTTTGTCGTTCCGATAAGGATGAAAAGGTTTGCCAATACGGCCGTTTGTTAGTAGTTCGGTTCGTGCCATAGCGTAACAGTTTACTTGTTTTACTACGAAAATCCCAGCCCGCGTTCCTTCAACGAGACAAAGCGATTGTGTCCAATCACAATATGATCCAGTACATCAATATTGAGCAGCGATCCGGCCTGGACAATTTGCCGGGTGACGGATACATCTTCGGGGGAAGGGGATGGATCGCCTGAGGGATGGTTATGGGCCACAATAAATGCGGCCGCATTTTCCTTAATCGCTGCGCGAAACAGCTCTCCAATGCGAATGACAGACGTATTCAGGCTGCCGATGTAAATGGTTGGTGTGCCCAGCACCCGATTGCGCGTATCCATCAGAATGAGCCGCAAATGCTCTTTGTCTAAAAAGCTCATCTCTGACATGAGTAAATTGGCAGCGTCAGCCGGGGAGGTGATGCGCGGTTTTTCTTCCGGGGCAGTGGTTAACAAACGACGGCCGATTTCCAAGGCGGCCTTGATTTCCACCGCCTTGGCTGGCCCCACGCCTTTCATCTCGGTGAGTTCGGCAATGGATGCCCGCGCCAGTCCCGGCAAGTCTTTGAAGGTACTCAGCAGCCGCTCGGCCAGCCGCAGTACGTTTTCGCCAGGAACGCCGGAGCGCAAAATGATGGCCAGCAATTCAGCGGTGGAGACGGCGCGTTCGCCAACTTTTAGCAGCCGTTCGCGGGGACGGTCATGTTCCGCCATGTCCCGCATCATTAAGGTGTAGACGGCCGTTTGCCCACCATCCTCCTGCTGTCCATTCTCCATGTTACTCGTTGACATCCACGTTGCCCATCAATTCTAGAAACTCTTCCCATTCGTCAGAAGCCAGGTGCAAAGTAATGCTGCCCAGTTCGATATGGTAAATGAAGCCTTCGTCATCCGGGCTGCGCCAGACGGCGAAATTTTCAGTTTCTGCCACCATATCCACTTCTAAATTTTCATCTTTACTCATTGGTTTGTTTATCCTTTTGGCATGAGGTTGTATTTTCCAAAGAGAACCGAAGAATCAGTGTGCTTCGGCATTTGGCACGGCGCAAACGGCCGTGTGGATAATATTGTATGATTGTTTGCGGAATGAACCAACTATGTAACCGTCCAACAATAATTTCCTTTACCAAAGGACGGTTACTCAAAACTGTCCGCACAATTTCGCTAACTTATTTGTGGACAGTCACTATGCAGTTGCTGTGCTGTCTTGTTTATCCTGGGCAGGAGGGGACGCTGGATTAGAAACGGCCGTTGGCGCAGGAGGTGTCGCCCGCTCAAATGGCAAGAAGTCGTCAGAAAATGGGTCCTGATCGGTCAGTTTGTAATAAATATACATCCAGATCAGTCGAATAGTGGCCAAGACCGGGGCTGCCAACAAAATACCCAAAATACCCGCTACACTGGCCCCACCCAATACTCCCAACAGCACCGCCATTGGATGCAACTTCAGATGATGGCCAATAATGCGTGGCACCAAATAATAGTTTTCCATCTGGTAGACAACCCCGTAGATGATCAGAACCAACATGGCAAACCAAAATGGCGACATTAGACTGCCCAACCAACTTGCATCCGCCTGAATGGCGGCAATAACGACAGCTGGTATCGCGGCCAAAATGGGACCAAATGTGGGAATAAGCTCCATCAGTCCGGCGATCAAGGCTAAGGTGATGGCATTGGGCAAGCCAATAATCAGCGCAATGACAAAAATAATGGCACCAACAACCCCGCAAAGCACCAACTGTCCCCGCAAAAAGGCGTTCCAGGTTGTGCTAATGCCTTCTGTCAGCCGGATCAAATCCTCCTGGTAAGATTTTGGGGCCAGCCTTAGCAGTGATTCAAACAATGATTCATGGTCTTTCACCAAATAAAAGGACAGAAACAATACCATGATTGTCCAGCCGACGGTTGAGATAGTTGCTGTGGCCAGACTGCCAAAAATGCTAATGGTTTGCCCTCCAAGCGTTTGCACAACCTCAACTAAATTGCTGCTTAATGAGGTAAAGAGCTGATCGAGTGAGAGCTGATCAACCGGGAGAACAATTTCATCGGCCAGCACAATCGGTTCCTGGAAGAATTCGCCAATATCCCGAATGTATTGCGGGGTGCGGTGAATGAAGTTGGAAACCTGCGTCACAATTGGGTTAATGGTGCTGACCGGGATCGAAACCAGTGCGGCCACGAGCAGCAGATAAATAATACCAATGGAGAGATTGCGGGACAGCGGTGTTCGGTTTGTAAGCTGGTTGACCAATGGGTCGATGAGGTAAGCAAGGATCATGGCCATGCTGAGCGGCAGCAGCAGTAGGCGAAAGCGATAGAGAGCCAGGGCCAAAAGGAGTAGCAGGACCATCAGGACCAGGCGCTTGTTATTGGCACTCCAGAGCGGGGAGCTGGTTCGAACATTGCGTTTCATGTTTTTGATCCCAATTACTGAACGTGATAGGAAACGGCCGTTTACGGCCGTCTATCCAATAAATTAAAAACAACCAAAGGGCAGGACACACCCACACACCTATTGTACCGGTAAAAACCTGTCAAAAAGTATGACATTTTACTATGATCGGAAATAAAATTGCGTTCAAGAAAAAAGCCCAGGCTATTTTGTTTAGCCTGGGCTTTGATGTTGGTTAAAACATTCAGGTTGGTTGCCCAGCCCAGTTATTACCGTCGATTGCCGCCACGTCCACCGCGATTGTCACGACCACGGCCACCGCCACGGTTGCCGCCGCTTGACCGCTTAGGCTTGTCATCTTCGCGCGCTTCTTCCAGGGTAAACCCTTCCAAAACCGCCTTGCGAGACAGCCGCACTTTGCCGTCTGGTGTCACATCGGTAACCATCACCATAACCTCATCACCCAGTTGCAGAGAGTCTTCGACCCGCTTTACGTGCTCAGCGGAAATTTGGGAGATGTGAACCAGGCCATCCGTGCCAGGCAAGAACTCGATGAATGCGCCAAAGTCCGTGATGCGCACCACCTTACCTGGATAAATCTGGCCCGGTTCAGGCGATTTGGTCATCGCGTCAATTTGATTGGCGGCCATTTCTGCCTTCGGGCCATCAACGCCCGCTACAAAGATGGTGCCATCTTCTTGGATGTCAATGGAGACTTCATATGTTTCTTCCAGGCTGCGAATGGTAGCGCCGCCTTTACCAATGACCGCACCAATCTTATCGGGATCAATCTTGACGGTGAGCATGCGGGGTGCATGGTCACTGAGGTTGGTCCGAGGCTCGGATATTGTTTCCAGCATGTTGGCCAGAATGTGCATCCGCCCGGCATGCGCTTGTTCCAGGGCCTCCGCCATCAATTCTTTGGTCAGGCCTGCAATTTTGATGTCCATCTGCAAGGCTGTGATGCCTTGGCTGGTGCCAGCAACTTTGAAATCCATGTCGCCCAAGTGATCTTCCATTCCCTGAATGTCGGTCAGAACGGCGTACTTGTCGCCTTCTTTGACCAAACCCATAGCCACACCGGCCACAGGACGTTTAATCGGCACGCCGCAATCCATCAGCGCTAGGGTGGAGGCGCAGACGCTGGCCTGGCTGGTGCTGCCGTTGGAGGAAAGTACCTCAGACACCACGCGAATGGTGTAGGGGAACAGTTCTTCAGAGGGGATCATGGGGCGTAGGGCGGTTTCTGCCAGGGCACCATGCCCAATTTCGCGCCGTTTGGGGCCACGCAGGAACCAGGTTTCGCCAGTTGAGAAAGGCGGGAAGTTGTAATGGTGCATGTAGCGGCGCGTGTCATCGCTGGTGAGCCCTTCAATTTTCTGAGCTTCGCGTGGGGTGCCCAGGGTTGCTAAAGAAAGCACCTGGGTTTCACCGCGTTTGAACAGGCCAGAGCCGTGGGTGCGGGGCACGATGCCAATTTCGGAGGAAAGCGGCCGTACTGTGGTGTAATTACGGCCGTCTGGACGAATGCCTTCATACAAGATACGGTCACGAATCGCTTTCTTCTGCACGCTGGTAATCACTTCACGTACTTCACTGAGGTTGGTTGTTTCGTCCATCTCGGAGAAGTCATTGACGATTTCTTCGCGCAGGTCGCCCATTTCGTCGTTACGTTCGTGCCGGTCGGTGATGTTGGCAACGATGTCGGTGATGCGGCTGCCGATTTTTTCTTTAACGGCCGTTTCCAACGCCTCATCTACCGAGTTGATTACCACCTCGTCTTTCTCTTTACCAACCGCTGCCCGCATCTCATTCACCATGTCGATGAATGGCTGCATAGCGGCATGGCCAAACTCCAGGGCATCAACCAGCACTGCTTCCGTGACCTCATCAGCGCCCGCTTCCACCATGATGATTGCCTCTTTGGTGCCCGCCATGCGCAAGTCCAGGCTGCTGTTTTCCATTTCTTGCTGCGTGGGATTGGCCACAAATTCACCGTCGATGTAGCCGACACGTACAGCGCCAATGGGGCCAGCCCAAGGAATGTTAGAGATGTGCAGCGCGGCGCTTGCGGCGTTTACAGCCATGATGTCCAGGTGGTGGACACCATCAGCCGACAGCGTGCTGGTGATTATTTGTACCTCATTGCGCATGCCTTTGGGGAATAACGGCCGTAGCGGTCGATCCGTCAAGCGGGAAACCAAAACCGCATCGGTGGTGGGACGCCCTTCACGTTTGAAATAGCTACCGGGAATACGGCCGCCAGCATACATTTTCTCCTCAAAGTCCACGCTCAGGGGGAAGAAATCCAGCCCTTCGCGGACAGATCTGGACATAGTAGCGGTGGATATGAGCATACAATCGCCCACACGAATGGTGACGGCACCGCCAGCTTGCTCAGCCAGCTTACCTGTGGCAACGGTAATTTCGTCGTTGCCAACGCGGGTAGTAAAACTTTGTTCAGAACTCATTGAATAAACCTCCATAAAAGGTTAGATGTTAAGAAAAGCGATAGTTTGAAAACACAAACTGCTGGATAGATTGCTGTCAGCAATCTGCCAGCGTTTCAGGCAATGATGCGAGCTAAATAAAACGCTTTCCTGTTCGCTTTTCGGTTGGAGGGGATGGATTAGGGACTGGGGATTGGCACATACACGGACTCCTGCCGTATGTAACAATACCCAATTCCTAAACTGCCAGATCCACTCCAAAAATTAATAAAATAGAGGGGCACCGTCTGCGCCCCTCTTCATGCCAATTTAATTAACGACGTAGACCCAAACGGCCCAAAATCTCGCGGTACCGTTCTGGATGACGTTTGCGCAGGTAGGCCAGCAAACGACGACGCTTGCCAACTAACTTGAGCAGACCCCGGCGGGAGCTTTCGTCATGCTTGTGCATCCGCAGATGTTCCTGTAACTGCTTAATGCGACGGTCAAAAATCGCAATTTGCACCTCAGCAGAGCCTGTGTCGCCGTCATGTTGAGCAAAATCGGTAATTAATTCGGCTTTTTCTGTACCATCTAGTGGCATAAGGTTGAACCTCCAAAATATCTAATTTAGCCTGTTGGCCGCCGTGCCGATGTCGTCGCACCTCCAAGCCATCGAAGATTATAGCTTAAACAAATCACTTTACAAATTTGCCCAGGAAAAAGGGTATAGTATAGTTGGGCAACAATCTGGCAAACAAAAACAAATCAGGAGAATTAGCAGGTGAAGCAAACCGAATCATCTCAGGAACAGGAAAGACTTGCATCCAAACCTATTTCCCGACGCAATGCCTTAAAAATTATAGTCGCGACTACAAGTGCGGCGACTCTTTCTAACCTGCCCGGCCAGTGGTTGAAACCAGTCCTGCGGGCTGGGGTATTACCAGCCCATGCCCAGACATCCGGCCAGCCTACGGCAAATCCCAATCCAACGGCTGCGAACACGGCCACACCTACTGCTACAGCAACGAATACGCCAACGTCAACCCCTACCAACACTCCCACGGCTACAGCCACGCCCCAAATCCTCCAGGGCTCTCTGGCGACCATGGTGGAGTGGAGTTTTGAAGTGGGCCAGATGGACCTGAACCTGGAGGTATATGATCCGGGTAGCGGCACCTGGGCAACGCCGTCTAATTTGAATACCTTAACCTTAGTCCATGGTGGCGACTCTGGTTTAAGTGGCCTGGGCACGGAAATGGTCGATTCGACCGGCGGGGTTGTGGCCGGAACGTATCAGATCTGGCTGCGGGTGGTTGCCACTGATGCCAGCCAAGGGTTCCTGATTTTTGCTTTTATCGACATCACTGCCAACGCCACGAATGACAATCGGAGTATTGAGTTTGCAACGCCACCGGCGGACAACAGCACGATTCACGTTGCCGACGTAACCTACCCGGCCGGAACGATAACCTGGTATATTCCCTGAAAGATGATGAACTTGCAGCAACGGCCGTTACCCACCTCCGGTTACCATATCGAAACGTTGGATGGAGAGTTGCTCTTGTTCAACCCGTCCAGCGACCAGATTTTGCAGACTAACCAGAGTGGAGCGCTGGTCTGGCAATTGTGTGACGGTCAGCGTACCGTCGCCGACATCCGGGACATCCTCGCTGCGGCTTATCCTGATGATGCCACGGCCATCATCCAAGACGTGCCTGACATTCTGGCTGCTTTTGCCCATCACGGAGCCATCCACTGGCAATGACCCCATCGCCGCTGCTCATCCATTTTGGTAACCAGGCGGTCTCCCTCCAATGTGATGAATCGGAACTGGCTGCCTATCTGGCTGAAATGTTCCAGCATTGTCTGGGCGGCCGTTTCCTCCCTCGCACTCATTACCACATAAGCCGGACGGATAACGGCCGTTTCACCCTCTCCCGTGATGCTGAAATCTTACGAACTGGCCCTACGGCTGCCTCGCTGCTGCCCTGGCTGATGCAGGACTTGGTGGCGGCGCTCATTGAAGAGCAAACCGAACGGCTTATCTTCCATGCCGCCGGTGCGCTGGTGAACAAGGGGGGCATTATGCTCATTGGCCAGACCGGCAGCGGTAAATCAACGTTGACTGCCCACCTATTGAGCGACGGCGCGCAGTATCTCAGCGACGAGGTTTTGGCCTTGGCTCCTGGCCTTATGCTCATGATGACTGGTCTGGCCCGACCGCTAGTGCTAAAAGCGCCGCCACCCGTCCCCACGTCACCACTCCCGGCAGAGATGGTCGATGGTTCGCGCTGGCTTTTACCGGCCTGGCTGGGCGCAGATGTGGCTACCGATCCAGCCCCGCTGCATTTGCTCCTATTCCCTACCTATCAAGCCGATGTGTCCTTGATGATACAGCGTTTGTCTCCTGCCGAAGCCGCTTTCCATTTGCTGCAAAATTTGGTTAATGCCCGCAACTTGCCAGAGAAAGGGCTGCCTGCTGTAACTGACTTGGCCCGCCATGTACCTGCTTACCAGATCACCTACAGCGAAGCAACGGCCGTTACCGCCTGGGTCTGTCGCCAACAATCATGAATGACGTGGATGGTTTGCTCCTGGCCTGCGCTCATTTGCCCCAACCCGACGACGTCCAATTAGCCTGGCAGTTAGCCGCTTTTCCCGCCTGGGATGCTCTGCTGCCAGCCGCTGCCGGGCAAGGCCTGGGACCACTTCTTTACGCTCACACCCGGTATACGGCCGTTCCTCTGCCAGAAGCAGTCAGGTTAGGTTTGCAGGGGTTGTTTTTGCGTGCCCGACATTGGCATACCGTCGCTGCTGGTGTGGTGGGCGAGGCGCTGTTGGCGGCACGGCGGGCCGACGTGCCGGTTGTGGTGTTGAAGGGAATGGCTCTGGCCGGTGAGATTTACCCGGAGGCGGCGCTGCGCCCCATGCGCGACATCGACTGGTTGGTGCATCCGGCCGACGAATCGCGCCTGCGCCAGGTGTTGGCCGATTATGGCTTTGCGCCGCTGGCCAGTGGCCCGATTCCAGCTGACCATCGCCACGGTGTTGGGCTGGTGCGGAGTGTGGAGGGAACGGCCGTTCACCTGGAACTGCACCATAATTTGTTTAGCGGTTTTATGGCTGGCGATTCGTTGACGTTGGCCGATGTAGGTGAGCAGGTGCGGCCGTTTCGCCTGGGTAGCCAGGAAGCAATGACGTTGGATCACGAGATCATGCTGTGGCATCTGTACCGGCACATGATCATCGAGCCGTGGCGACTGATTCGGGTAGTGGATTTGGTGACTTATGCCGAAAAGTATGCAGAGCAGATTGATTGGGCGCAGTTGAGGCAGCGATACCCGCTGGTGATGCGGGCGCTGGCATTGCTGCATGGTCTCACGCCCTTGTCGCCACAGTTGCGGGCTGCAGCCAGTATTGATCCCACCTTCACCCTGGCGCTGCGTGAAATCCCTTGTGATTGGCCGCCGCTGGGAGATGCCCACTGGTCAGAGATGCCCCGTTGGCAGGTGGTGCGGGCATTGTTTTTCCCCCAGCCAGCTTCGTTGTGCCTGTATTATGGTGTAGGCAGTGCCAGGGAGTTAACCTGGCAGCGTTGGTTGCGCCATCCATTGCAAGTATGGGCCTGGATTTGGCGGAGACTGGTGCGGGGCGAGAGCCGCTCGTGATGATGTCCAAAATAATTACGCGAGACGCCAATTCTGGCTCCCTTCAACCCATTTTTGCGCAGAAATTGCGTGTAGACGGAAATTGCCCCACTCGCTCAGGTTCGTTTTGCCCAGAATAATGGCCCTGGCCGCGCGCAGCCGTTCCGCGACAAAGCTGTCTTTCCTGGCATAATTTTGCGTCAGGGCCAACGATCCGGCCGTCTGGGGCCTTGTTGATCAATTTTTTCGATGCGATCTAGAAAAAACTGTACGATTTCTGTGGCACTCATTGTGCTACTGTGCATCATTTCCTGTAGTTTGGTGATACTCCATTCTTCCATTAGGCTGTGACCTTTTGCCAAAAGCAACGGGAAGCTGGCGCAAAATTAAATTGTGATTTGCTGCTTACAAATTAGAACAATTCTAACGAAAAATGTACTACAAGAACGGACTTGCTGTGATAATATCCCTCTGGATTTTATATTAGCAAAAGGATTAAAACAGAATGAGATGGATGTTACACGGCAAAATTCATAAGGCAACCGTTACACAAGCGGACGTGAATTATGTCGGCAGTATTACGATTGATAAAGAGCTTGTTGATCTGGTTGGCTTTCGCCCCGGCGAGAAAGTATTGGTTGTTAGCAACACTTCTGGCTCCCGACTAGAAACGTATGTGATTGAAGGTGAACCCGGCTCTGGCGACATTTTTATGAATGGCGCGGCGGCTCACCTTATCAAAAAGGGAGAGGAAATCATCATCATTGGCTTTGAGCTAACTGATGATCTGATTGAGCCTATCAATATTTTGGTTGATGAAAATAACAAATTTGTGAAATATTTGTGAGCAAAATATTTCCCCGGAAACTCTGAAGTTTCCGGGGAAATTAACGTTTTTCTTCCCTGTCAACAAATACCTTAACTTTGGTATAATTTTATTTTATGAAAGCTGGTAGCAAATATTTTCCACTTTTTTCTCGTTTACAGCGGGCTGCGGGTGCGCCTGTGACGATGACTTTTACCCAGATCGAAGAATTGTTGGGGGCTTCCCTGCCGGGTAGTGCGCGGGTGCGGGCTGGTTGGTGGAGCAATCGTAGCCAGGGTGCGGTGCAAGCGGTGGCCTGGATGGATGCCGGGTATCATGTACAGGCGGTTGATTTGGTGGCCGAAACGGTTCGATTTGAAAAGGCAATATTAACTTACACCGTAGAAAAATCGGGGGATACAGTGCTGTGGAACAGCGGTATGATCAAAGCACTGCGACAGCATATGGGGATGTCTCAGGGCGAGCTGGCCGATGAGTTGGGTGTGCGTCAGCAAACGGTAAGCGAGTGGGAGACGGAGGCTTACGCACCCAGTCGGGCTACCTCTAAGCATTTAGGGCTGGTGGCGGAGCGGGCTGGTTTTGCGTATGAAGTGGGGGAAGAACGGCCGTAAAACCGACCTTAAATTAACTATTGACAAAATAAACGATACCGTGTAAAATGTCGCTATTGGTGCGGTAACGGTCGTGCTACACAGTCATAAATTCCAACAACACAGTTGCAATCAAAAAGCTCAATGTTGGCGGTGAACCTTGCCGGATCGTTTTGGCTGCTTGTAGATCTTTGGGAAGAGGGACTTTTGGCAGTGCGGTTTGCTCACCTCGACGCTGCCGGAGGGAAACGGCCGTTGCCAAACCAATTCTTATTCATTTTAAATAGCGAGGAAGTGCCAGATGGGAAATTATACGTTGAATGAAGTGATTAAGCGTTGGACGCGTGGCGATATGACCACAGAGCAGGTGGTGGGGCAAACTCTGCTCATTTTGCAAGATATGGCCCGGCGGGTGGGCACGCTGGAAAAATTGCGAGAATCAGATCGCAATGAGGGGAAAGGAGAAAAAAATCAGGCGGAAGAGTGAGGGTGAGGGAAAAGAGGCTGAGCAAAATCGCTCAGCCTCTAAAATCTTAAGGTGAATCCTGGGCACAGCGGAAGCCAATGTCTACATCAAATGTATTGGCTGAGACAACGTAGCGGCGGCTGGTGGTAAAAAAGGCGCCGTTGGTGTTATCGAAGCTGCCCCCACGGTAAATCTGGCTGCTGCCCGAATCCAGGTTGACGGGATTCGTTTCCGGTGAGTTGGCGTAGAAATTGCCGTCGAACCGGTCTTGTACCCACTCGTTCACATTCCCTGCCAAGTTAAATACATTAAATGGACTGGCCCCTTCGGGGAAGTCATCCACCGGTTCAGTATCCAGCGAACTGGCCGCAGACAGCGTGGCATCGAATTCATTGCCCCAAGGCCAGGTGAAGTTTTCCGGACCGCTGGCAGCAAATTCCCATTCAGCTTCAGTGGGCAGCCGCTTGCCTGCCCAGGTACAGTAAGCGTTGGCCTGGTTCCAGGTAACACCCATCACAGGATAATTGGCAAAGGTAGGATCATCCCGATAACCTGACCGGCGGAAGGAGTTGCGCAAGTTGGCCTGAGTACAGCCGCCTTCGGCTACACAGGCCTGATACGCTTCATTGCTTACCTCGAATATGTCTATAAAGTAAGGATCGAGTGTAACGGAATGTTCCGGTCGTTCATTAGGTTCGCCTGTTTCTGAGCCCATCAGGAAGCTGCCGCCGGGAACGAGCACCATGCCTTCGGGGACTGGAATTTGGGTGGGTTCTGGCGTGGCGGATGGGGCTACGGTGGCTGTAGATTCGATATCGGCAACGGCCGTTTCCGTTGGCTCTGCTGATTCTGTCGTGGCTGTCGGATTGGGGGCTGTGTCTTCAGAAGCCGCTTCGGTTGGTTCTGCGTCTACGGTTTCCTCTGTGCTCTGGGCAATTGTGTCACCAAGTTCTAGCACGGTGAGCGCATCGTAATGGACATGGGCGCGGGTTTCGTCGAACGTTTCCACGTAAAAGCCAAAGTCGCCATTACTGTAGCTATTGTCTGTGAAAGTGGTGATGATACGGCCGTCTATAAAAAAGGAAAATGTGCTGCCGCTAGCATCTACCCGAAGCGTATCGGCTGCTTCTACCGAACCACCTTGAATGGCCTCATTGCTGCCGCCAGTTAGAGAATCAATGGGGCCGCTGTCCAGCGTTTCCAGGCCGTCGCCGCTGGCTTTTAGCACGGCCCATTGACCGGAACGCGGGGCAACGGTGAATGCATAAAATTGTCGGTTATCCACTTGCCGCAGCAGTAACCCGTAGCGATATTCACCGGCGTCGCTTTCCAGAATATCCACGAACACACGCGCTTCCAGGCTCACATTCGTAGCATCTGTACCGAAAACGGCCGTTGCCACCTGATTTTGTCCCGTTGCTTCAACGTGGTAAAAGTCTGGTGGATGATAGCCACGCCAGGCTGTATCTTCTTTCAGGTCAGGCCAGCCACTTTCTGGATTGCTGAAATCATCTGTGAGCAAAATTGCCTCATCGGGCACCACCTCCACTTCGGTGGCGGCGCAGCGCACACCGGTAGAGGCAATCATGGTTGGTAAATTGGGATCGCCCTGTAGCCGGTAGGCCATATCTTTGAGGAAGTCAAACGCGCCACCGCGTGCCACTTCTTGCCCATCAGGCACATCTGCATACGGTTTATCGACCCATTCCCACACGTTGCCGCTCAGGTCGTAAGCGCCTACCCACGAGACACCGGTGGGGAAACTGCCAACGGCAAAAATCTCATCTGGTTCAGTGCCGCCCCAGTTGAGGCGCGTGGGGTTCCATTCATTTCCCCAGGGGTACACTAACCC